>JAPLGF010000199.1 GCA_026390275.1 Candidatus Atribacteria bacterium | reverse complement strand
TACATCAAAGAAATTTTATAAAAAATAGCATATTATTGAAAAGAGATGACACCAATTTTACCGATGTTTTTTAGAGTGGTTTTCCTACAGAGATGAAAATGAGATACCATCAGCCACCATAAAAATGAATTCCAGCGAGATTAAAAGGAAAATTCCGATCGGATTCACTCATTTCATCCTTGACATGATCTTCAAAGACATTCAAAGATGAGACTATTCCAGGATAAAAAACAACCTTGTCATGGCTGAGCGGTGTGAATTGAGAAATCAATCATTTTTTGCTTCGAGAGCATTGAAAAAGGTTTGAGGGAGTTGGGTTTTTTCATATCTTTCCCGAAGGAAATTCAATTGGTACTTACACCTCCGGAACTCAACCTGAATTGAGTCACTGATGGTGAGCAATATCCAGCCGGCTCGCCAGTCTCCATCCCTGGGTCGGCCGACACTCCCATCGTTCACCACGGTGAGAGAGCCGATGCTACGATGGAATGGAAGGTGGGTGTGACCGCAGACCAGGACATTGGCCTTTTCCTTTTCCATCATGTGAAGAAAGCTCACGTCAGGACGGTCAGGAAAAAGATATTCGTTGATCCGGCGGGGGCTCCCGTGGACAAAAAGGATTTTAACCTCTGCGGTATCCAGTTCATATCTGGGGAGGAGAGAGCAGAGGTAGGTTTTATTTTCCTGGGTAACATTATCTTTGGTCCATTCCAGGGATATTTGTCCCAGACTCTTTTCCTCATCGGTCCGATAGGCGCATCCACAATCATCGAGATTGTTGCCGACTCCCTGGTCATAATTTCCCATGATGACCGGAACATCGAGCGATCGGATCCGGGCGATGGTTTCGTTGGGGAGGGGAGCATATCCCACCAGATCTCCCAGACACACCATTTGATCCACCCGACTTTTTTCAATATCAGTGAGAACAGCTTCCAAAGCCGGTCGATTGGCATGGATGTCGGAAAAAACCGCTATCTTCATAGCCCCTCCTAAAATTGATTTTTCATCATCGGGTTAGAACTTTTCTATTATAACCAATTTAAAAAATATCTCATCATCCGTCTAAACTCAAAGAAAAAGCAAAGTTCGGTCCTCCAGGCAAATGAATAAACAAAACAATTTTATTTTCTCTTCTTGACAAACAATATATGAGAACGTTATTATAATTATCAATTAATATGATGTGGAATTATTGCTTATGTATTGATATTGTTGATTTCTTTATTCATGATATGGAGAATTATATAGTGGTAACGTTCCTATATAACAGGAAACTTGAAGGTCAATTCATTGACCATTCCTTATTGATGGAATCCTAAATTTTCTTGAGGGAGTTTCATAGATGTCACCAGGGGATTCAAAAGTCGAGTGGGCATTAGAGCCCATCAAGAATACAAAATATGAGTTTTCAGATTATTTAGGGTTGAGGTTGGAAAATAATTTACATCATTGGATATTAACCGCCCCGTATTCCAATCCAGCTATGATCGAAATGTTACGCGATCGAGATAAAAAACCACCACGAGAGCTCAATCCCTGGGATGGGGAATATCCTGGGAAGTATCTGATATCTGCAGTTTTATGCTGGAGGATTTCTCCCAATCCCGAATTGCGTCATGTGATTCAATACGTTGTTGATCAACTCATCGAGGTACAGGATGGGGATGGATATCTGGGCCCTTTTTCTCGAGACCAACGATTTGATGGATATTTATACAGCAAAAGTCTGGCTCTGCACCAGGAAAAAAATGGAATACCATCTCCCCATAAAGCATTGAGAATTTGGGATCTCTGGGGACACTATCATTGTCTGTTGGGTCTTCTCCTGTGGTATCAGGAAAGTGGATATGAGCCCGCATTCAATGCAGTTATAAAAACCGCCGATCTCATCTGTGATAAATATTTATATGGTGCCGAAAAAATGGTCAATACCGGTGCCGAGGAAATGAATTTAGCCATTATTCACCTCTTTTGCCTTCTCTATAAAGAAACCGGGAGTGATAAGTATTTTAATATGGCTCGAGAAATTGTTGACGAATTCCAGTCTCCTCAAGCCGGGGATTATATTCATAAAGCCATGGATGGCGTTGAATTCTATTCGATGCCAAAAACCAGATGGGAAAGTTTGCATTGCCTTCAGGGCATCGGTGAAATGTATTCCCTGACCGGCGATGCTAAATACCGTCAAGCTTTTGAACACATCTGGTGGAGCATCGTGAAGTATGATCGGCACAATAATGGTGGATTCAGCACCAATGAAAAGGCGATTGGGAATCCTTTTTTACCAGGAGTGATCGAAACCTGTTGTACCACGGCCTGGCTGGCCTATTCCATTGATATGTTAAAAATGACTGGCTTTTCAGGAGTTGCCGATGAGATCGAGCTCTCAACTTTTAATGCCGCACTTGGAGCTCAACATCCTTCCGGTCGATGGTGGACCTACAATACTCCCATGGAGGGGTACCGAAGAGCATTTTATGAAGATCATAACTGGCAGGCTCACCCGGGAAGTCCCGAATTAAATTGCTGTATCAACGGTCCCAGAACCCTGGGAATGATCAGTGAATGGGCAATCATGAAATCACCTGAGGGGATAGCATTGAATTATTATGGACCGAGCCGTATCACTCTCAATGATTTCCAAGGGAAAGAGATAATTTTTCAACAAGAAACTTTGTACCCCCGAGACCATCGGGTTCGATTATCGCTTTTCCCCAAGGAGCCCATACCGTTTTCCTTGAACCTCAGGATACCTTCCTGGTCAAACACCACCCGAGTTCTGGTGAATGACGACCAGGTCTCCCCAATCAAACCGGTTTCATTTTCAAAAGCAATACCAATTGAAAACCGTTGGCCACAACCCTGGGTTCTGGTAACAATACCTACCGAAACGGGAACAAACATTGTTCTTTGTGATTTTGCTACCGCGGGAGCCACCGGTTCCCCTTACTGGAGCTGGTTACCGGTGAAAAATATGGAATCCATTCCCTTTTCAAAGAAAAACCCCTTAAGAACCCAACGAGTCAAAAATGTATTGGTGGAATAGTTCTTTTTTTGGAGATTGATATGAGTCGAGGAGGGTGTTTACCATGAATTCTCGAGAAAGAGTCACAACCGCAATCAATCACCGGGAACCCGATCGGATACCTATTGATTTGGGAGGATCGGTGGTTACTGGTATTCACGCATCGGCTTTAAATGCTTTGAGACGCGATCTGGGTTTGGAGAACAGACCAGTGAAAGTATTTGAACCAATGATGATGCTGGGATTGGTCGAAACCGATGTAATCCAATTGTTACACACCGATGTGGTTGGATTGAATGCTCCGGGAACCTTGTTAGGTTATCAAAATCAGGATTGGAAACCGTGGGTTCTTCCGGATGGAACAATTGTAGAAATGGGAGGGGGGTTTACCTATTCGAATGACCGGGAGGGGAATATATTCGCCTATCCCAAAGGAAACCAGAAGGTTCGACCCAGTGCCAAGATGCCAGCTCAGGGTTTTTATTTCGATAACATTATCCGGCAGGAAAATTTAACCGGTCATTCATTCAATGCTCGTATTGATTATGACGATCAATATACGGTGTTTTCTGATGAAGAGTGCCAGTCCTATGAGCGAGTCTCAAAAAAGCTCTTCGATTCAACTGAATTGGCTTTATTTGGCAATTTTTTCCTGGGTGGGGTAGGGGATATTTTTCACATACCCGGACCGTGGGTAGAAAAACCCAGGGGCATTCGGGATCTTCAGGATTGGATTATGGCTCATTATGATCATCCCACTTATGTGAAAGATTTTTTTGCCATGCAAACCGAAATCACCCTCAGGAACTTGGAGCTTTATCGTCAGGCGGTTGGTGATAGGCTTTCCGTGATTGCCATCAGTGGTACCGACTTTGGATCACAAAACGGTCCTTTCATCTCTCCCGATTGCTACCGGGAATTTTATAAGCCCTGTCATGTCCAATTTAATAATTGGGTCCATAAGAATACCGGCTGGAAAGTCTTTTTTCACAGTTGCGGGAGTGTGGTCGATTTCTTGGATGATTTCATCGACGCTGGAGTAGATATCATCAATCCGGTTCAATTTTCCGCTCACGGGATGGATCTCAGATCATTAAAAAATACCTATGGTTCACGTCTGGTGTTTTGGGGTGGGGGCACCGATCCCCAAAGTACCCTTCCTTTTGGGACACCCGAGGACGTTGAACAGGAAGTGAAAAAGAATATTTCAATTTTAGCTCCTGGTGGTGGTTTTGTTCTTTCTGCTGTTCACAATATCCAAGGAACTACTCCAGTTAAAAATATACTGACCATGTTTCAGGCAGCCCAAAAGTACGGCCATTACCCGATTCTTCAGTGAAATTAAAAAAAAG
>JAPLGF010000205.1 GCA_026390275.1 Candidatus Atribacteria bacterium | reverse complement strand
TGCGTTCCTCAATGCTGGTCGGAACGCATCCTGTCATAATTGTTCGGGAAGGAAGTTCAGGAAGCAGAGGATCGAGCGACTTCCACCAGTTGAGCGAATGCCTGTGGATCTTCGATTGCTAAATTGGAAAGATTCTTCCGGTTGACAATGATTCCAGCTTTTTTGAGTACGAACATGAACTCGCTGTAATTCATTCCATAGGTTCGAATGGCCGCATTGATTCGGATGATCCATAACTGACGGAAATCTCTCTTTCTGTTTCGACGATCCCGGTAGGCATAGGAAAGCGACTTGAGCATCTGCTCATTGGCACGCCGGTAAACGCGGGAACGTGACCCGCGGTATCCGCTTGCCATCTTCAATACCTTCTTTTTCCTTTCACGGGTAACAACGCTGTGTTTAACTCGGGGCAATAGAAATCACCTGTCCTTTACAACCGGCCAGCAGGGCCTGGTTCAATATTTCTGGTACATGATTCCCAGTATCTCAGAAGGCATACGGTAAAAGACGTTTCACCTTTTTGGTGAGAGTGGAATTGGCCATCACCGCTTTTCTCAGCCGGCGTTTCCGATCCTTCTCTTTACAGGCCAGCAAATGGCTTTTCCCGCTATGATTCATCTTGATTTTTCCCTTGGCGGTAATCTTGACCCGTTTTGCTAAGGCCCGATGTGTCTTCATCTTCGGCATACCCAATTCCTCCTCATTTTCTCGGAGCGATGGTCATGGTTAAATTACGACCTTCATTTTTGATCTCCTGTTCCACCTTACTCATTTCACCGAGATCTTCTATCATTTTGTGTAAAAGCTCGACGCCCTGATTGGCGTAAGCGGATTCTCTCCCTCGGAAGCGGATCGTTAACTTGACCCGGTCACCATCTTGCAGAAAACGTAACGCGCTCTTCAACTTGACCTGGTAGTCATGTTCATCGATTTTAGGTCGCATCTTCAGCTCTTTCAGCTCGGATACTTTCTGCTTTTTGCGCGAGGATTTAGCTTTCTTTTCTTTTTCATATTTGAACTTGCCGAAGTCGACGATCCGACACACCGGAGGATCGGCATCAGGGGCAATCTCCACCAAATCAAACCCCGCCTCCTCGGCGAGTTCCAGTGCCTTTTTCACCGGCACTACCCCAAGTTGTTCTCCCTCATACGACAGTAAACGAACCTCACGCGCCTTAATCTGATAATTGACGCGAAATTTAACCTCGATATGTATCGCCTCCCCAATACCCGGATTTTCTCACGGGTATGAATGTTCAAATAAACAATGAACGGTCAAAAAAGGTCTATCTCATAAAACAGTGAAACAAAAAAGAGAAAGTTCAGAAGTGAACTCTCTCCTGATCTTTTGACAGTGTGAAAAAAGTATCACAAAGTGGAATCACTCGTCAATATCAAAGGGACACTTATTGCAAGAGTTCCGGGATAATGACAGGCCACGAAGTGAAATGGTTCCTGTTCAATGAGCAGTGGTTCATCAGTTTCACATTTTTTCCGGGTTACCGGGCAGCGAGTATGGAAACGGCAGCCAGAAGGGGGATGGACCGGGCTGGGAACATCCCCCAGTAAAAGAATGCGATTGATATGATAGTCCGGATCGGGTACCGGAACCGCGGAAATGAGGGAGACGGTATAGGGATGGAGTGGTCGGCAAAACAGGATTTCCCGGGTAGTGATTTCCATCGTCTTCCCTAAGTACATGACCATGATCCGGTCGCACAGGTGTTTTACCACCGACAGGTCATGGGAAATGAAAAGATAGGTGAGCTGGAATTCTGTTTTCAGATCGGCCATCAGGTTGATGATCTGAGAACGAATGGAGACATCCAGGGCGGAAACAGCTTCATCGGCGATGATAAGTTTGGGGCTAATGGCCAGTGCCCGGGCGATTCCAATCCGCTGTCTCTGACCTCCGGAAAACTCGTGGGGGTACCGGTCGAAACTGTCAGCCTGGAGACCGACCTTTTCCAGCAGGGTACGAACGATAAATTCACGATTGCTCCGAGCTCCTACCCCATGAACCGTCATTCCTTCTCCGATGATCGATCCCACCCTCATCCGGGGGTTGAGGGAACTGAAAGGATCTTGAAAGATCATCTGGATATTTTTTCGAAACCGGAGGAGTTGAGAAGAGGAAAGGGTGGTGACGTCTCGATCTTCAAAAAAAACACTTCCGGAGGTGGGCTCGATCAGGCGAAGGATCGTCATGCCCAGGGTACTCTTCCCGCACCCGGATTCCCCGACAATACCAAAGGTTTCTCCCGGGTAGACCTGGAAGCTGACATCGTCGACTGCCTTCACCCAGCCGGATGTCCGGCGAAACACCCCGGTTTTGACCGGGAAAAATTTGGTCAGGTGTTTAGTTTTTAACAAAACAGATTCATTCATTGGTGAACGACTCCGCCTGGAGTTCGGCTTTCCTTTTCCAGTGGTGGCAGTACACAAAATGATGATCCGAAATAAGAGCGGAAGACGGTTCCTGCTGGCAAAGCGGATCAGCCAAGGGGCAGCGATTTCGGAAGCGGCATCCTGAAGGAAAATGAACCGGATCTGGGACCATCCCCGGGATGGAACTCAGTTTTTCCTGGTGGATGTCTAGGCGCGGGATACTGCGCAGGAGACCGATGGTGTAAGGGTGGGAGGGATCCTTAAAAATATCCTGCCGGTTTCCCTCTTCCACGATTTTCCCGGCATACATGACGATGATCCGGTTGGCCATATCGGCGACAATTCCCAGATCATGGGTGATCAGGATGACCGCCATGTTGAGTTTCTGCTGGAGATCCCGGATGAGTTCCAGAATCTGGGCCTGAATGGTGACATCCAGGGAGGTGGTCGGTTCGTCGGCAATCAGGAGTTTAGGACGACAGGACAGGGCCATGGCAATCATCGCTCGCTGCTTCATCCCACCAGATAGTTCGTGGGGATATTCCAGGAGTCGTTTGCCGGGATCTGGTATCCCGGCAATTTTCAGCATGCCCTCGGCAATATCCCGGGCTTCTTTCTGATTTACGTGCTGATGCAGGATAATGGTTTCCATGATTTGATCGCCGATGGTGAAGACGGGATTGAGGGCGGTGGATGGTTCCTGGAAAATCATAGAGATGTCTTTTCCCCGAATCCCCTGCATCTGTTTTTTGCTCAGGTGGAGGAGATTGATCCCGGCAAAGGTGATCTCACCCCCGGTAATTCTTCCGTTGGAATCGATCAGACGGAGAAGGGCTAAGGAGGTGACACTTTTCCCGCAACCGGACTCACCCACCAGGGCCACGGTTTCCCCGCAATACACCTGGAAGGTCACCCCATCCACGGCGTGGAGTTCTTCTTTATTGTCATTATAAAAAAAGACCCGCAGGTCTTTGACGTCCAAGAGAAGGGAAGGTTTATTCATCCCATACTCCCTTAAATTCGTAATCGGGGGTCGAAGAAATCCCGCAAGGCATCGCCTACCAGGTTCCAGGAGAGGACGAAGAGAACCATGGCGGTTCCCGGAAACACCGTCATATACCAGTATTTCAGCGCCTCTCCATTTCCTCCCAGCATCCAGTTCCGGGAATAATTCAAAAGGGCTCCCCAATCGGCATACCCCTGCGGAGCACCGATACCCAGGAAATTCAGAGAAGCAGCAGTAATAACCAATGATCCCATCCGCATGGAGGCCTGGATAAGAACGGGAAAAATGGAATTGGGAAGAACATGCCGCAAAATGATGAAAAAGTGACTCACTCCCAGCGACCGGGCGGCAGTGATGTACTGCTCTTCTTTCACCTGGAGGATGTTTCCCCGGATGAGACGAGCCGGGTACATCCAACTGAAAACCGTCATAGCAATCATCACCTTATCCAGGCCGGTTCCCAGGATGGTGGTGAAAACCATGGCCGCCACCAAGAAAGGAATGGCCAGGAAGACGTCGGTGACCCGCATGAGGATTTCATCGAAGAGTTTTCCAAAATATCCGGCAATGGAACCAACCACCAGTCCAATAAAGGTGGAGACGAAAGTGACGATAATTCCGACCTGAAAGGCGGTACGGGTCCCCCAGATGACCCCGTAAAAAATGTCCCGTTTACCGGCTATTCCAAACCGATGTTCAGGGGAGGGAGCTTCCGGGTTGCCGTTCCAGGTCACGATGGGCATCAGATAGGGGTTTTTATTCGGTTTAGGAGGTGCAATAAAGGGAGCAAAAATGGCGACTACGATAAAAACAAAGAGGATAAAAAAGCCTAAGAAAGCCGAAAGATTGAGGAAAAACTTGCGAAACAAGGTTCGCCGGTTTCTCTTCATACCCTACTCCAATCTCACTCGGGGATCGATGACGGCATAGGACACATCAACGATGAGATTGCCGATGATCAGGATGAAACCAAAAAAAAGAGTGCCTCCCATGATCGAAGCATAATCGAGCTGTTGGGCTGCTAAGGCCATGAAGCTTCCTAACCCTGTCCGGTTGAAGATGGTTTCCACGATGACCGTCCCAGAAAGGAGTCCGAGAACAGTTTGTCCACTCACGGTGGCAACCGGGATCATGGCATTGCGTTTGGCGTGCTTGTTGATGACCACCTTTTCGCTCAATCCCTTGGCTCGGGCAGTCCGGATGTAATCTTTCTGTAACACCTCCAGCATGGAAGAACGGGTGATCCGGAGGATGAAGGCCAGTTCCACGTAAGTGAGGGTGATCACCGGTCCGATGAGGTGACGAAGGGCATCGAAAAAGATATCCAGCCGTCGGTTTAAAAGTGAATCAATGGTGAGCATCCCCGTATAAGATCTGAACAGACTGGTCTTGAGAATATCACTGGCCCAGATGCTGAGATTCCCGGGAGGAAACCAGTTCAGTGAGCTATAGAAGATCATTAAAATGAAAAGGCCAAAAACAAAATCCGGGAAAGACCATCCCACGACAGAAAAAATCCGCAGGGTGTGATCCAGGGGGCGGTTATGATGGATAGCGGAAAGCACCCCGAACCAGGTTCCTAAAAGAATAATGGGGATCACGGAAAAAATGGTCAGTTCCACGGAAAAGGGAAAACGGCGGAGAATGGCATTATAGACTGGTTCTTTCCCCACGTACGACCACCCCAGGTTTCCGGAAAAAACATTTTTCAACCACCGTCCGTACTGGATGATGGCGGGATCTCGCAAACCATAGAGCTCGATGAGTTTATCGAGGTCGGTGCTCTTGAGTCGTTCTGGGTTGTTGATGTAGGTAGCTAATCGCTGGTATTCACTGAGGCGACTGAAAAGAACGAAGATGATGAGAGAAATGCCCAAGAGAATTATGGGAAGGAAAAGAAACCGGCGAATAATATAAAAAATCAAATGATAAATACCTCCAAATGAGAGGGGTGGGGATTTCTCCCCCCACCCCTCTCCTCATCGGAAAAATCTTTTTTACGGGAACACTGCCTGTCGTCTTTTTATTCTTGTTTGTAAATCTCGTTATAATTGGCTGTTCCAGGACGAATGGGATGGAATTGCCAATCTTTCACCCAGGTTCGCATTGGTTCCGGTTCGATCACTTGGGCTAAGGGAAGACCGATGGCATTGTCCACCACGAACTTCTGGATGTCTTCGTACAGAGCCTGTCGTTTGGTGGGATCGGTTTCGGCAATGGCCTGATCGATCTTCTTATCTAAGTTTTCATTTTCCTGGGCAAATTTGACGTACAGATCACCGTAGGTACTCCCGTAGGCCCCGTTACTGTGGTAATAGGTGAAAATAAAATTGTGGGGGTCGGCGAAGTCAGCCTGCCATCCAATACCGAACATGGGGAGCTGGCCCTGCTTGTAGAGATCGAGAATGGTGGGCCACTGCTGCGACTGCACGTCGATCTTGAACTTCGGGTTGAGGGATTCGATGTTTTCCTTGAGCATCTCGGCAGCCGTCTGTCGGCGTTCATTCCCGGTGTTGTAGATGATGGTGAGTTTAAACCCATTTTCCCAGAGCTTTCCATCGAAGGCCTTTTGAAACTCTTCCTTGGCGGTATCAAGATTGAACTGGTACTTCGGAAGATTTTCGCTGTATCCCAGTATTCCCACCGGAACGACCGTGGGAATTTGAATACCAAACCCCTTCATGATCTGGTTGGTAAAGGTTTCATAATCGATACAACTGGCAAAAGCCTTCCGGAGGTGGACATCACTGAAGAATTCGGGCGGGATCCCGTTTCCGTCCATCTGGCCACTCCCCAAGAACTTGCTTCCCTTGGTGATGTTCCAGTTGAACTGGAAGGTATCGACGAAAAGACGAGGTGACTTCTTGACATCGATTCCGGACAACCCCGAAAGCTGATCGATATATTGCTGGGGAATGTAAATCTGATCGGCATCGCCAGCTTCCAGCATGGCTCGCCGGGTACTCCACTCATCAACTCCCCAAATGATCACTTTTTCCAGTTTGGGTTTGGTTCCCCAATACTGCTCGTTCCGGACCAGGGTGACTTTTTGCTCCGCTCGGTCCCAGCTGGAAAGGATGAATGGCCCGGAACCGTTTTCCTTTTCGTAGAGCGGACTTTCTTCTTTTTTGATATTGTGGAATTTCCACCATCCCTCGGCTTTTCCATCCCAACATCCCAGTTCGATGCCGGTTTTCTTGCAGAGAATGGCACTCCAGCTGGAATTAGAGGCCAGGATGCTCAGGAACGGTGGATAGGGTCGAGCAAGATGGAAAACCACTTTATCGCCCTCCAC
>JAPLGF010000291.1 GCA_026390275.1 Candidatus Atribacteria bacterium | reverse complement strand
AAGGACCGTGAATCGTGAGTCGTGAGTCGTAAAAAATGTGGAATTGTGGAATTGTGGAATTGACTAAAACCGGGAATCGGGAGTCGGGTAAAGCGAATTATGAATTACGAATTACGAATGATGGGGAACTGGTAAGGACCGTGAATCGCGAGTCGGGTGAAAATGTGTGGGGTGGAAGAGGAGGTCGATGGCATGAGTACCCCCGTTCTCAATCTTTCGGAACAGCAAAAATCTCATCAATTAAAAAAAAGGAAGATCGTCAATACTTTGGAATTTTTTGGGATAAGTATAATGTTATTTGGTGTCTTGCTGCTCTTTCAACCCTTAAGTATTAATATTTTTAAATGGGGTTTTCCCATTCTTTTGATCGGGTATACGGTGTACAGTATTTTTGGTCACATTCCAAGGTAGGATATGAAATCATGAGAACACCGGTTTATTTGAGAGATTGTCTGGTGTTCTGGACCACGGAGGAAGAAAATGTTTTTATTCTTAGCATCCGATCATTTCGGCTATCCATTAAAAAAAGTGATTGCTGATCATATCCAGGAAAAAGGTATCGATTTTACTGACCTGGGAGTTAATTCCGAAGAGGAAGTGGTGGATTACCCGGATGTTGCCTTGCAGGCCTGTCTCGGGATACGGGAAGGAAAATTCCAGTATGGGATCCTCATTTGTGGAACGGGAGTAGGAATGGCACTCGCGGCCAATAAAGTCCCGGGAATCTACGCTGCCTGTGCCCATGATATCTACTCGGCGGAACGGGCCAAGAAGAGTAACAACTCCAATGTTCTCACCTTGGGCCGGCAGGTGGTGGGACCGGAGCTTGCGAAAATGCTGGTGGATGCCTGGTTAGGGAGTGATTTTTCCGGGGGACGGTCTCTTCCTAAGGTCCAGAAGATCCGAGAAATCGAAAGAAGGTTTTTCAGGGAGGGATAATCCGGGGAGTCTCTTCCCCCTTGACAAAAATGATAAACTAACATGTTAGTGATAATGTGACGGAGGTGGTTTTTTTGCCATTAGGGAATGCCAAAACACTCAAAAAAGTTTTCGATCTTTTGTGCCCTTTCGAAAAGGATGGAACATTGAAATCGGAAGAAAATAGAAAAGCCCTCCTTGCTTCGAATGCCAATATTCCTCTTGATGTCGAGATGAAGGGATTTGTAATGGCATCCTGTACTGGTGGTGGAAGTCCTCAGCTGGTTCAAATCAGTTATAACACCGCCAAGGATACTGGAAATGATCTCAAAAAGATCAAAGCGCCGGAAGGGGTCAAAAGAAACCCCCTTGCTATCCGTCCGGCGGCGATTGGTGCCAAACGGTGTGCCGACATGTTGAACTGGCTTACCGATGACTTTGATGCCCAGCTGGTTTTTATGACCCTCGATCACTTTTCATCCCCCAAGTTTGATTTCAACGCTTGCCGGGGTTGTCAGGGAAGCGGTGGTGTGAACCGGTATGAAGCAAAGGCTCGGATCGAGGAAGCCATCGAAGTCATGAAACCAATCTTTGGCAAAGAGGTCGAAATTAACCAGGAGACCATCGATGCCTATGTGAATTATATGGCAGGCGATGGTTTGGGTGCTTTCCGGAAAGATTTTATCGGGGCAGTTATGCTGGGAAATCCAGCAGCGGCGGAGAAGAAGGGTATCAAAAACTCACCGGAGCAGCGTTGGAAAACTTTAAAAACCGGGTGGTACTTTTCGTGAAGTACATTGGTGGTGATGGTGTTGCATACGAAATCGGTATGGAACATGCCGCCAAGAAAGGGGAAGTGCATGAACCGGATATCCAGCGGTTGGAAGTCGTTCAGAGGGCACTTTTCCTCGAAGGGGGTCGGTATATTCCGTTTGCTCAACATGGGGGAACTGGTGCTGCTCATCTGGCCAAAGGATTGGTCGGGAAGAACAACATCAATACCAGGTACTTAGTGAACGAAGCCAATTTCTTTGCTGATCATTATGAGGCCAATAAAGAAGGCGTCCGGGCTGGTCTGAAAAACGCCTGTGGGGCGGGTATTTACCACAATATGGCCCTTTCAGTTGCCCAGTCTTGTATTGAGAAAATGAAAGAAACCGGGACCTATGGAATGACCCCGGAGCTTTTAAAGGCTTTGTGAGGTTGAGAGAAAGAAAGAACCGAGAGGGATTCCGGGAGGAATCCCTCTTTTTGTTTGAACTCTTCATTGCGAAGGGGAAAATATGCTGCAGGTGAACGTGGTGAATCTTGGACGCATTCTGGAGGCCAGGTCAGGCGAGAATATTCTGGAAGTTCTCCAGCGGGAAGGCATGGAAATAGATGCGTATTGTGGAGGTTTTGGCTCGTGCGGAAAATGTCAGGTCCAGGTTCTTCGAGGGCTGGTCTCCAAACCAACCTCCCAAGAAATCAAACACTTGAAAGAAAGAACTCAGGAAGGGTATCACCTTGCCTGTCAGGCTATTCTGGTGGAAGACGTTGATATTGATATCAGTGCTTCCCTTGCCCGTCAGATCCCGGTACTGGTTGAATCAGGAGAAGCATGGCTGGAAGAACCCCCGGTTTCCCGAACGGAATTAGTTGTTCATAAACCAATGCTCTCTGAAAGATGCTCTCTTCAAAGGACAGTGGAACAGAACCTGGGGGGAGAAAAACCATCCGACTGGACTCTCCGGGCGCTGGAAGGACTCTCTCGACTGGAAGATCGTGATGAACTGCGGTTTGAAGTCGTTTCTGATAAAGGTGGTGTCCGCTGGTTCAATCCAGTTTCTCAAGATCATTCGTTTCTGGGGGTAGCAATTGATATTGGTACTACCACAGTGGCCTGTGAGCTCCTGGATCTCGCGAATGGGGTGTCCCTGCAACGAACCGGTTCATTGAATCGCCAGGCTACTTTTGGTGCCGATGTTGTTTCCCGATTACGAACGATTCAAGATAATCATGGTACCCTTGTTACCCTCCAGGAACTCGTTATTTCTACTATCAATGACCTGATCCAGGAAGGGTGTCAAAAAGCAGGAAAGGATCCTGGACGGATTTTTGCGGTCACTTTTGCCGGGAACACCATCATGGAACACATCCTCCTGGGGGTCTCTCCCCTTTCTATTGGGGTTGCTCCCTATGTTCCGGTTTTTTGTCGTTCCTATATTATCAGTGCCCAGCTCCTCCATCTGGTGGTTAATCCCCATGCTCAAGTTTTTATCTTTCCTTCGGTCGCGGGGTACGTGGGGGGAGATATTGTGGCTGGGATGGCCGCACATGGTCTCGATGAGAAAAACGGTATTCTTCTCTACGTCGATATAGGGACCAACGGTGAAATCGCGCTGGTCGATCACGGGACGATCTATTGTTGTGGAACCGCTGCCGGTCCGGCTTTCGAGGGAGCACAGATTAAACACGGAACCCGGGCTACCCTGGGAGCCATCAGCTCGGTAGAAGTAGAAGATGGTCAATTAAAAATCTATACTATTGGAGATACGGCTCCCCGGGGAGTGTGTGGGACCGGTCTCATTGATGCTTTATCGTGTTTGGTGAAAGAAGGTCTCATCAGTCCCAACGGACGTTTGCAGAAAAATGGTCAGTCCCTGGCTTCTCGTTTAACTGATGATGGTAAAGTCCGTAATTTTGTCCTCAGCTATGATCCTGAGGTGGTGATTACCCAGGAAGATATTGCCCAACTTCAACTGGCCAAAGCGGCACTGCAAGCAGGAAGGATGGTCCTTCTCCAGGAAGCGGGTCGTCGGGAGGAAGAGATTGACGGAGTTGTTTTGGCAGGAGCCTTTGGAAGTTTTATTAACCCAGAAAGTGCCATGACCATTGGAATTATTCCCCGGGTTCCTTCGGTCAAATCAGTGGGGAATGCCTCTCTCCTGGGGGCGAAGAAAGCGCTCCTTTCCAGAGAATTCCGGGAGAGAGTGGAGATCCTTTCCCAACACGCTCTCTATGTCGAATTATCAGCACGAGGGGATTTTCAAGATTATTTCTACGAATCGCTCCTTTTTTAAGGGAAAATCGTACATTCATCAGATGATCGCCTAGGATTGATTTTCCATTTTTTAGAAAAAGTACGCCCTTATCATTTTCTGATGCCATCAAGAGATGAGAGGGGACAACAGTGGGGGGAGTGTTTTTTCCAACTCAACGACTCCCCATCTCCACAATTAAACATCATTTCTGGGGCAGAGGAGGATGAACCATGGCAGTGGTCAGACCGTTTCACGGATTTCACTACTCTCTTGAACGTTTTGGGAAAGATGCAGTCAGCAAATTGATGGCACCACCGTATGATGTGATCTCGGAAAAAGACCAGAAGATGCTGGAGCAGGGCCCGCATAATATCATTCATGTGACTCTGGGCAAAAATGGAAGTGGATATACGGATGCGGCGCATCTTTTTCATTCCTGGATTCAAGAGGGAATCATTCAGAAAGATCCCTCTCCTTGTTTCTATATCTATGAACAGGATTATCGAGTCAATTCCCATCCCGATGAAAAAAAACGAACGGGCTTTATGGGTTTGGTGAGACTGGAAGATTATGAGAAAAGGATCATCATGCCTCACGAGAAAACGATGCCAAAATATTCATTGGACCGGCTGGACTTGTTACGGTCGACCCGGGCAAATTTGGAACAGATCTTTGGAGTCTATAATGATTCCACCGGGAAAATTGATGCTATATTGGAGAAGAATAAAAAGGATGACAAATTACTTTTCCAATTCCAGGATTTTCAGGGGACCATCCATAAAATATGGACCCTTTCTGATAGGAAGGACATCGAACAGGTTCGACTGTTCATGAATCCCCGCACGATCATCATTGCCGATGGCCATCACCGTTATGAAACCAGTATGATGTACCGGCGGGAAGTCCGGGAACGTACGGAAAACCCCTTAGAAGATATTCCCGAGGATTATGTCATGATGACCCTGATCAACATCAAGAACCCCGGTCTTCTCATCCTCCCGACCCATCGACTCATTCACAGTCTTCCTGAACCACAGGTCAAAGGCTTTTTCGATCGTGCTCGTCAAGATCTTTGCCGATGAGAAAGAGTTTTATGATTTTTTTCAAAGCTCACCAAATCGCACCATCGGCGTCTATTCCAAAGTCGATGATATCTGGGGAACGATCACCCTCAAAGACACTTCGATCATGGATGAAATTCTGGGAATGGAAAACGTGAACCGCTATATCGACACCTGCATTCTCCATGACCTGGTTATGAAAGAAGTGTTGGGGATTGATGAAGAAATGCAGAAAAACAAGGATTATGTCGATTACCTCCGGGGGACCAAAGATATCATCCAGGTGGCCCGAGATGAGAACAAGTATCAGCTGGTTTTTGTCATGCGACCTACCCCGGTGGAAGATGTGGAAAGGGCCGTAACCCATTCTCAAAGAATGCCTCAGAAGTCCACCTATTTCTATCCGAAAGTCTGGAGTGGAATGGTATTCCGGCTTCTAAGTGATTAACCCTCAGAGGTGATCTTATGCGAGTACTCTTGCAAATTGCGCTGGATATTCTAACCAAGGAAGAAGTGAGGAGTCTGATCTGTCCGGAGGTTCTTTCTGCGGTTGATATTGTGGAAGTGGGAACCCCCCTCATCGTTCGGTATGGCCTTTCCATGGTCGAAAAAGTGAAAGAATGGACTGATGGGAGAAAGCTTATTTTTGCTGATACCAAAATCGTCGACGCCGGTCGGTGGGAAACAACTGAAGCCCTGGCAGCGGGTGCGGACTTGGTTTCTGTGCTGGCCGGGGCGTCACCATTTACCCTGGAGGAAGTTCGTGAACAGACCCGGACCGCAAAGGCCCTGATGGTGGTGGACACCATTGACCTGTTCCCCCATGATACCGGGAAAATTGATTATCTCCGCCATCTCCAGCCGGATTATCTCTGTCTCCATCTCTCCACCGATGCCGTGAAGAAGGGCAAGACCCTTCTGGACTTTTCCCGGGAGCTTCCTTTTGCCGCCGATCATTCACTGCCCCTGATGATGGCAGGGGGAGTGAAACTGTCCAATCTTCAGGAAATACTCCAGAATACTCTTCCGGCAGTGGTAGTAGCCGGCTCTTCCCTCACCGGGGTATCAGATCCAGGAGAATCTGCTCATTCCATGAGGAGGATTATCGATGAGTTTGTCTTTTCACGAAGCGACACGCGTCATCTGTGAGGAAGTACAAAATCTTCTCGCCACGGTCGATCCCGAAAAGGTTCTCAGTTTTATTCATATGCTCCATCCCGAAGGATCGAAGCGACGGTTCTTTTTTTGGGCTCGCGGAAGGAGTTTTCTTATCCTGCGAGGATTTGCCATGCGGCTCATGCATCTCGGTCATGAAGTGCATATTGTGGGCGAAGTCGATTGTCCATCTATTGTCCCCGGTGATATTTTAGTGGTGGCTTCGGGGTCGGGTTCCACCGGATCGGTTCTTTTATTTGCTGAAAAAGCCAGAAAGTACGGGGCAGAAGTGGTGGCCATCCTGGGGCGAGATACATCACCGCTTCATCAGATTGCCAGCTACACCATTGAATTCCATCCCGAACGAGCAGGACAAACCGTTCAGCTCTCCGCGTCTGCCGGATCGGGGGGAACCCGTTTTGAACACTCGCTGATGATTTTTTGTGACGCCTGTATCCTTTCATTGGTGTATGATTGGAAGGAAAAGGCTTATCACGATATGATGGAGCGTCATGCCAATTTAGAGTGATTTTATGCCGGGAGGAGGGGAAACAAGGTTTTTTACACCAAATATAGCTTGATTCCTAAATCCTTGATGTATTTTTGGTATTCTTCCGGAATCCCGGTATCGGTAATAACGATATCAAAATTCTTTAAGTCGGCGAAATGGGCTATTCGGATCTTCCCGAATTTGGTTGAATCGCTTAATAATATCTTCGTTTCGGAAGACTCTATCGCCGCTTTTTTGGTTTCAACCTCATAGGTGGTGGCGCAGGTCACTCCTAATTTTTCATCAACTCCAGCCGCAGTTATAAAAGCCTTGTTGGCTCTCACTTTTTTGATGAATTCCACTCCTTCGGGACTTTCAAACATCAGGGTGTTATCGTGAAAGTAACCACCCGTCATGATGATTTTAAAGTTTTTATTTTCATAGAGACCAAACAGGACATTGAGGGCAAAACAAATGATGGTGAGAGGAATGCTGGGGGGAATGAATTTGGGAAGATGCTCGGTGGTTGTCCCGGTATCGATAATAATGATGTCATTGGGTTCGATCAGAGAGGCGGCCATTTGACATATTTTCATCTTCTCCCGTATCATTTGCGATTCTTCTTTGGTAATCAAATACACATCTTTTTCATTCTCAGGGGAGATGCTTTTCTTAAGAATTGCCCCACCATGAATAATTTGAGCGATATTTTCTTTCGCCAACAGGTCCAAATCTCTTCGAATGGTCATTTCCGACACTTCTAATTTATCCGATAATTCTCTAATATTGACCAATCCCCGCAGGGAGAGGGTATTGGTGATATAGTCGATTCGATCTCTTCTATTTGCCATGTGAGGAAATATCTTCTTTTTTGTAATTATTTTTAACAATATATGTATAATATATTACAAACAATAAGCCTATTCTTTCCCTCTTATTAAGAAAATAACATATCAAAAGAAACGTCAATATGGATATACCCCTTTTTGCTAGGTACAGCGATATACTTCAGAATTTAAGCTTCTTGAGCTCCTATTGATTAGAACCTGATAACGGGTGTACCCAACAAACTATCATACCGCAAACCGGATTACGTGACAATGTAAACCAATTATTATTTTTCCGGTCAATTTTCTCCACCTAAGCCGAACCTTCTCTAAAAGATCATTTTCCTCTCTTGACACGATTCCGGTAATATGTTAATTTTTGAACATTAAATGTTAAGAATATTGAAATACCTCTTATTCCCCATCCTCAAAATACAAATTTTCGGTAAATCTGGTGTCAAGAGAGGAGTTGAGATACAGTTTCATAACAACCACTTCGATTCATTCAAATTCAGGCATGGAATCTTTCATTCAGGCTATAAACTGCAACCACATTCATGGAACCTAGGGGAATTGGGTTGAGGAATTGAAAGTATTTTGCGATGCGGCGGGTATCGAGTGGGTGGTTGTTCGGTAAAGAGACGTCCAGGTTCACCCCAAGATGAATGAGCTGGAGGAATGGGAATGGCAAAAAAGAAATATCTCATTTTCGATTTTGGCGCCAGCAACGGAAGAGCCATGGTGGCGAGTTATGATGGGAAAAAAGCCACCATGGATGTGACCCATCGTTTCGAGCACGGTCCGGTGGAGGTTACCGGGACCCTTTACTGGGATATTCTTCACTTGTTTTCTGAACTCACGAAGGGACTTCAGGCTTCCCTGTCTAAGTATCCAGATGTTCGGTCGTTGGCAGTTGATACCTGGGGCTGTGATTTTGGTTTTATTGATGAACAAGGAAAATTGATTTCCAATCCGGTGACTTATCGGGATAAAAACCGCCACGACCGGTCCCGGTTATTATATGAAATACTTCCCCAAAGAGAATTATTCGAGTTATCGGCAGGATCGACCAATGAGATCATGGGTATTTTTCAGCTTTTTTCTTTTCGATATGAAAACGCTTTGGAGATTAGAAGCGGGCGTAAAATGCTGATGATGCCCGACCTCTTGAATTATTTTCTTACTGGTCGAGCGGTTAACGAGTATACCAATGCCACCATGACCCTCTTATGCGATCAGCGCCACCGAACCTGGGAAAAGAAGATTCTCGATCGCATCGGAGTATCCCCGTCTATTCTCAACGATTTGATCATGCCGGGTGAAACCATTGGAATGATCCAACCCGGGGTATGCGATCAATTGGCTATTCGTTCGCTTCCGGTAGTAGCTTCCGCCACCCATGATACGGCATCGGCAGTGGCCGGTATACCGGTCATCGATGAAGAGAAACACTGGGCTTTTATCAGCCTGGGGACCTGGGCGATCATGGGCATGCAAACGCCAGAACCGATTCTATCCGATATGGTATTTGCCTCGGATTATGGTAACAACGCCATTCCAGAAGGAAAAAACATGGTGGTGAAATACATTACGGCTTTGTGGATTATCCAACAATGCCGTAATCGCTGGAAAAGTGGTCAGGAAAACGATTTGAGTTGGGAGGAAATTGTTCTTGCTTCAGAAGCGGCGGGACCATCTAAAGCATATATGGATGTAGATAATCCACTGTTTGGTAAGCCTCAAGCGGATATGCCCCAAGTCATTCAAAAAGATTGTCAACAAAAAGGGCAAGAATTTCCCAGTTCTATGGGTGAAATTGCCCGGTGTTTTTATGAAAGTCTGACCCTGAAGTTCCGTTATAACCTGGAGTTATTGGAACGGATCAGCGGCCGCCATCTCGAATTGCTTCATATTGTTGGAGGGGGAACTCAAAATAAAACCCTCTGTCAATGGATTGCCGATGCCAAGGGGGTTCCGGTGATTGCCGGACCGACCGAAACCACTTCGGTGGGGAACTTGATCATGCAGTTGAAGGCAGATGGCGAAATCGGGAGTTTAAAAGAAGGTCGAGAAATCTCGCTTCATTCTTCGGCGATCGTTCGTTATGAACCGGGAGATAAAAGTCGCTGGGATGACGCCTATGAAAAGTATCTTCGCCTCTTTAAGTACCGTGATGCCTGATCGGGAATGAGTAACCAGTTACGAATAACCAGTAAAATCCAGCCTCTACAAAAGGGTTTCCAGTATTGAATACCTTAAATAAGGAGAAGTGAGACAGATGGATATTTATAGCGATGCGTTGGGTATGATCGAAACTCGTGGTTTTGCTGCCCTGGTCGAAGCCTCCGATGCCATGGTGAAAGCCGCTCGAGTGGAATTGGTCGGTTACGAGAAAATCGGTGGTGGCTATGTGACCGCCATTATCCGTGGCGATGTTGCTGCGGTTCGGGCTGCTCTGGATGCCGGTCAGGCAGCTTCTGAAAAAGTTGGCGAAGTGATTTCGGTTCATATCATTCCCCGGCCTCATACTAACGTTGATGAAGCACTTCCCCTGGGAAGGGGCCAGGTGAAGAATTCTTCAAAAATGATTGATTAAAAGGTCTGAAAAATGATACTGGCTAAAGTGATTGGAAACGTGGTTTCCACCTGTAAAGAGCCCAAGATCGAAGGTATAAAATTTTTGCTTTTAGAAAAAATCAACCCCACCACCTTGCAGGGCCAAGGAGATTACCTGGTGGCTATGGACAGTGTCGGGGCGGGGACTGGGGAAGTGGTGTTTTATGTCGCGGGAAGTAGTGCCCGAATGACAGCCGTCACCGAGGGGAAACCAAGCGACGCCACCATTGTGGCAATTGTTGATGCTATTGAGATCGATGGAGCCTATGTGTTTCAAAAAGACCGGAATGACTCATAAGAAACCCACCAATTGTTAAAAGAGGAAGAAATGATTTTCGGAAAAGTGATGGGAACGGTGGTGAGTACCCAGAAAAGCGATGGGGTCCAGGGAAGAAGGTATCTTCTGGTCCAAGCGTGCCGGCCAAACGGCGATTTACTCCATGAATGTCATATTGCCGTCGATTTGGTTGGTTCCGGGCATGGTGAAATGGTGCTTCTATCGCAAGGGAGTTCTGCCCGTCAAACCCAGGATACCTATCAAAAAGCGGTTGATTGTGTGATTATGGGAATCGTTGATTTAGTTGAGGAAAAAGGTCAATTCCTGTATCAGAAATAATAATGCTGGATGGGATGAAACTGCTATGGACCTGATTGAAACCATTAAACAGATGGGGGTTGTGGGAGCGGGGGGAGCAGGTTTCCCCACTTATGTCAAACTCGGGAATCAGGTGGAAATAGTAATCGCCAACGGGACCGAGTGTGAGCCCCTTTTGTTCCACGACAAATATATTCTGGAATTCCACGGCGAAGATGTGGTTCGGGGTTGGGAGCTGGTTCTTCAGGCTACCGGTGCGAAAAAAGGAATCATTGCCCTGAAGAAAAAGCATACTCCTATCGTACATCAGATGGAGTCGATGATTGAAGGTCGAAAGAATCTCTCACTGGCCTTACTCGACGATTTTTATCCAGCCGGAGATGAACAGATCTTGGTTAACATGGTGACGGGAAGAGTTGTCTCCCAGGGACAACTCCCACCGACGGTGGGATGCCTGGTGAGCAATGTCGAGACCCTCAGGAATATTTATCTGGCCTCCCTGGGTAAACCGGTGACCCGTCGAACTTTGACCTGTATTGGAGAAATAAAGAATCCTTCCGTGGTGAATGCCCGGATCGGGATGTCGATTCAGGGGGTGATCGACGTTTGTGGCGGCGCCAAAGTGGAAGATCCGGTGGTCATCGTCGGTGGTCCGATGATGGGAAGTATTGAAAGGGATCTCAATGCCCCGGTTACCAAAACCATGACCGGATTGATCGTTCTCCCCCCCCATCATTTTCTGATTCAAAAAAAGAGTATGTCGATGTCTTGGGTGGTGAAACAGAGCAAGGCGGCTTGTTGTCAGTGTACCTATTGCACTGAATTGTGCCCCCGTTATCTCTTGGGACACGAACTGTACCCCCACAAGATCATGAGGAGTATCAATTTTGGCCTGGATGTTCCTCCCGAAGTGGTCGAGAGTGCTTTTCTCTGTAGTGAATGTGGCCTATGCGAGGTTTTTGCCTGTCCGATGGATCTTTCACCCCGGATGGTCAACCATGCCATTAAAACCAGCTTGATCGAATCCAACTATCGTCCTCAGTTATCGGTCAAGAGAAAAGGGAATCGGGTGAATGATCTCATCAATCGAAAAATACCGGTTTCGAGGATTAAAGAGAGATTGCAGATCCGGCAATATGATCAACCGGATTTAACTTCCGTCTTTGAAACCAACCCCACCAGGGTAGAGGTTTTACTCCAACAGCATCTAGGGCCACCCTCAATACCGGTGGTGAAGGTTGGAGACCAAGTCACAGAAGGGGCTCTCCTGGCAGATATTCCTCCTGGAAGCTGGGGAGCGAAGATACACGCCAGCATAACTGGTCAAGTGACGCTGGTGAATCAAGAGAGAGTCATCATAACAGGATAGAGGGAACTGAATAATATGGAAATAATCGTTCTGGGAGTCTTAGAACTCAATAGCATCGCCATGGGTCTCAAGACGTTGGATGGAATGGTCAAGGCCGCTCCCATCCAGATCATAGATGCCAAAACCATTTGTCCGGGGAAATTTGTCATCATTGTCACCGGGGAAGTCGCGGCCGTTGATGCCGCCCTCTCCCGGGGAAAGGAAATCGGGGGAGGATATATTGTTGACGAGCTTTTTATCCCCAACTTACATCCCCAGGTCATCCCGGCTATTATCGGAACCGTTGAATGCGAGATCTGGGACGCGGTGGCGGTGATTGAATCTTTTTCTGTGGTAGCCAGTATCAGTGCTGCTGATATCGCCGCCAAAACCGCCAACATTTTGGTGAATGAAGTTCGTTTGGCCACCGGAATGGGGGGAAAATCTTATATGAAATTAATCGGTAATATTTATGAAGTTGAGGCAGCGGTTGGCGCTGCGGTGGAAATGATTGCCGGGAGA
>JAPLGF010000195.1 GCA_026390275.1 Candidatus Atribacteria bacterium | reverse complement strand
TCCCTTCTTGTCGGTTATTAAATGAAGCGCTCTTTCATATGCGGAATCCAGGATTACTAGGGATTCAAAATAGTTCCCTTTATCCTGGAATATTCCATAAAGCATAATATGTGGATCTAAATAATCAGGGTCTTGTTTGATTAATTGCTTCAGTTGTTTTATGGTAAATTCGGTGTTTTTTTTATTGTAATTCTCCTGCAAATCATAAAAGGTATGCATACCATCATGTTTTTTGCTATCAACGAATTCCCTTTTTTTATTCATAGTCCGTTCACCTTATTTTTTTCCATCCGGTAAACCCAGTATATTGTAAATAGTTTTGGCTGTCATCCTGAGCCTGACTGCCTACGGCGTAAGATGAAATTCTAGGGACCAGCTACTCTGGGGAGAAAAACATCCCAGCATGCGACGTGAAGATCTCATCTTTTGGTTCTTTCAAACTCATTTACAAACCACCTCAGCAACACAACATTCTGAGGGATAAGATTGCCACATCATTCTTATGAAATCCAAGAGGTTGGAAGCCTCTTCTACTTTTGGACTCCTCGCTATAATGGCAAATGAGCGAAAGGCTGAGTTTACTTTTTTCATTAATAAACTTCGTCGTGGGTACCTGGAGCAATAAGGAGAAGGTCCTCTTCACCATCTTTGGATGGAATAAATTCAAAAACAATTCGAATTTCAAAATTTACCCTGCAGGCCCCAGGTGCCCTTTAGTTCTCCTTTGAGTTTATGGGTTCTCAGCCGTGAATCAAAAGGATTTTGGATAAGTATATTTAATGCTTCTTCAATTTCTTCTTCGGTGAGCAGGTGTTTATTGATTGTTCTTTTTACAGATTTAGTAAAATTCTGGCTCCAGATCAATCTTCGCATGAGCGGATCTCTTTCATAATATCCGTAACCGAGCCGGTCCTGGTCTTTGTCTCATTAAATTCTTTTCTTACCTTTTGAATGTCTTTTTTTAATTTGTTTCTTCTTTCAACAATGCATCTTTTTCGTAATATATCAATCAATTCCTCTTTTTCACTTTCTGGTAATGCATCAACCATTTCGATAATATCATGAAAGGTTACTTCTTTATTCATAATTCACCTCTGGTTCATTTAACTTCTACACTCAATTAAATCAACGAAAATCCTGATCATAAAGGATTATTCAAGGTAAACACCCCTCTTCCTTTTTGAAAAGATAATTGGTCATGACAATAAAAAAATTCCCAAAAAGAGAAATGTCATCAAGTCTATCCTACCAGCCATCCGTCTTCGTCCCGTTCAATGAGAACCGTGTATTCTTTCATCGATGATCACCTCACTTTTTTATAATATCATATGTTTTGTATTTTATTGGTTCCAGCCTTACTTTTTGCTATACTCTCATGCTTTCTTTATCTATGGCTTGAACACTCTGCATTGAATCCCCAGTTACCTTCTATCACACCACCAACCAAGAAAACGCCTGCTCTTCAAAAATCAGCCGGATTGTCAGTAGAGAAAGGGAAAAGGCAAGACCTGAACCCAGAATCTCCTTATTTAAGCTCATCCGTGATAAAATGAAATCAATACCGATCATGAGGTTTAACCCATTTTTAGTCGAAGAATCACCCAAAGGCGATCATGAAACTAAGGTATTAGGATATTTAATTACGGAAGCATAAAACAATCATCATATCAAAGATAATAATTTTGAATTTAGATTTTAAGGTTTGGAGAGGGGGGAATTCAATGAATAAATTTGCCAGGATTAAAAAAATCATTCTTTGGACCGTCATTGGATTATTAAGCTTTATCGGTGTGTTTTTGATCGTTCTTTTTCTGCTCTATCCGCCAGAATTTGTTATTCGAAGCCTCAAGCCTCTTGGGGGAGATGCGACCGCTTACGACTACAAAATATTCCCAGAACGGCAGTTAAAGGCCAGCCCGAATTTATTTTCTTTTCCAAAACAACTTAATGAAACAGGAATTCGTCTTCTCTTTGAATCCATTCCGAAAATCAAAGATTTGGATACCTTCTTGACCGATACCGGCACGCAGGCATTTATCGTTATCAAAGATGACGTTCTTCTCTATGAAAAATATTTTAATGAAACTCAACGGGACTCAATCGTCACTTCATTTTCAGTGGCGAAATCTATAGCTTCTGCCTTGATCGGCATTGCCATTCATGAGGGATTTATTAAGAGCGTAAATGACCCCATTACCAATTATCTCCCTGAGTTATCAAAACGCGACGTTCGGTTCAGCAACATCACCATCCGCCATCTTCTCCTTATGTCATCGGGTATGAGGTATCAAGAAGAAGGCGCTTTCTTCTGGAAGGATGATGGAAACCTGACCTACCGTTATCCCAATTTGCGTGAATTAGCCATTAAAAATACCGAAATCATTGAATCACCGGGGGAACATTTTCTTTACAATTGTTATCACCCGCTTTTATTGGGATTAATTCTTGAGCGAACGACAGGTAAAACGGTAACCGATTATTTACAGGAGAAAATATGGAATCCATTGGGAATGGAATTTGGTGGTTCCTGGAGTTTGGATAGTGAGTCCAGCGGCTTTGAGAAGATGGAGAGCGGAATCAACGCTCGAGCGATTGATTTTGCCAAAATTGGAAGGTTGTTTTTAAACCAGGGGAATTGGAACGGAATTCAGGTGATTCCTGCTGAATGGGTTAATGAATCGACGCAACCCGATAAAGCGATGAAGCTTTCTGATACAGATTATTATGCCTATATGTGGTGGGGAATACGTCGTAATCCGTCTGGATATGATTTCTTTGCCCTGGGAAATCTCGGACAGATCATCTACGTTTCACCGGATAAAAACCTGATTATCGTCCGTCATGGTGAGAAATATGGTCTTGAAGGTGAGGGGTTTGAATGGGCAAAGATCTTTTACCAAATCGCCAGTAAGGGGTTGTCTATAAATAAATATAGCAACTAATAACTCTTTGTGTTATGATAGCATCGTGGACACTGAGAAGATTAAGAGAAAATTCGATGCATTACGTCCTCATTTAAATGAACAAATGAGAAGAATGGTGGCGGCGTCTGAAACAATCGGCGAAGCCTATGGAGCTATTTCAGAAGTAAGCAGAGC
>JAPLGF010000262.1 GCA_026390275.1 Candidatus Atribacteria bacterium | reverse complement strand
TGGCAGGTGACCACCAGTCCGGTGGCAAGATGAGTGAGGCGTACCGCTGAATCAGTGGTGTTAACGCTCTGACCCCCGTGGCCGGTGGACCGGTAGACGTCCACCCGGATGTCTTCCGATCGAATGTTCACTTCCACTTCGTCCGCTTCCGGAAGGACCGCCACCGTGGCCGTGGAGGTATGGATGCGTCCTCCCGCTTCGGTGATGGGAACTCGTTGGACCCGGTGAACGCCGCTTTCATATTTAAATTTACTGTAGGCGTTTTTCCCTTCAATAGCAAAGATAATTTCTTTCATGCCACCGAGCTCAGTGGGGCTGGAGCTCATGATTTCTACTTTCCAGCTCTGAGTTTCCGCATACCGGGAATACATCCGGAAAAGGTCGGATACAAAGAGGGCTGCTTCCTCTCCCCCGGTTCCGGCCCGGATTTCCATCAGGGTGTTCCGGTTATCGTTGGGGTCCCGGGGAATGAGAAGGAACTTGATTTCTTCTTCCAGCGAAGTTAGTCGTTGCCCGAAGCGTACAGTTTCTTCTTCCAATAGATCTCTCAACTCAGAATCGTTTTCCATTTTTAGGAGCGAGTGATCTTCCTCGATATTTTTCTGGCAGGCCTGGTATTCCTGGAATCTACGGACGATGTCCTCGATTTCGGAAAGAGAACGAGCCAGCTTTTGATACCGCTGCAGGTCCTGCGTCACCGCCGGATCAGAAAGGAGGGTGGAGAGATCGGTATACCGGCGGGTGATTTCTTCCGCCTTATTTTTCCACATGAATACCTTCCTCCTTCAGACTCCCTTTCAGAGCAGTAAAGGCGACTTCCAGTTGGGAATCGTCCGGTTCCCGGGTCGTAAGTTTCTGGAGCATGAGACCGGGATAGGCAAGAAGAGAAGCCACTTTTTTATCCTGGTAGCGAGAGAGAAGCCGGATCATTTCATAGGCCAAGCCGGCTACCAGGGGGATCAGGATGATCCGGCTCACAATCCGCATCACCATCCCGGGACGACCCAGAAAAGAAAAGACAAAAATACTGATGATCATGACAATGAGGAGCCAGTTGGTTCCGCACCGGGGATGCCGGGTGGTGTATTTCCGGACATTTTCGAGATTGAGTTCATCTCCGTTTTCAAAAGCAAAAATGGTTTTATGTTCGGCTCCGTGGTATTCAAAAATCCGACGGATGTCTTTCATGAGAGAAATGACGTAGAGATAGATGAGAAAGATGCCCACCCGGAAGAACCCTTCCACCAAGTTATAGAGAATAACTGATTTGATGAACCGGTCCAGGAGCGATGTGAGAAAAGCCGGGAGCGCCACAAAAAGACCGACAAAGAGTCCTATGGCTAAAAGGATCGCCAGGGTCATATCAAAAGGGGAAAGCTTTTCATCCTGACCCTCGAGCACCAGGGTGGCAGAAAGAGACAGAGCTTTCATTCCAATGAGAAGTGAATCGATCAAATTCACCACTCCCCGAATGACGGGAAGAGCCAGGAAACGATTTTTCTTCGACAGGGGGAGTTGATCCTTCACGTCGGTGACGATGGATCCACCAGTGGTACGGACCGCAATTGAGACCCGCCAGGGGCTCCGCATCATCACCCCTTCAATAATGGCCTGTCCACCTACATTCGGTCGGGAACGGTTTTCTTCTTCTTTGACTATTTTTTCCATGGATGTCCACATCCTTTGTTTCCTTCCGGACATACCCCGGTGGCACAGGGGGGTCCCGCAGACTCAAAAATGGTAGGTGCCACAATTCGTACCGCTTCCAGCATCAGGTGAGCTCCTTCCCGAATTTCCCATTGTGCCCGGTTACACAACCGGAGTCGAAAAATATGGAGCAGCTCCCGGGCATTGGCGGTGAGCATCAAATCACTCGCTACTGCCTGTATAAAACAGTACCGAGCATCCTCCCGGGGAGTTCCCAGGTTGATGAGCTCCTGATAGGTATCCCGGCTTCTTTCGACCAGTTCCTCAAAAAGTATTTTAGCCCGCGGATTCTGTTCTATCGATGGCGGAAGAATAAAATCAGCTCCTGCAAAACGAACCCATCTCTGGCTTTGTTGAGAGTAAGACGCCAAACGATGCCGGACGAGCTGGTGGGTAGCAGCACGAGACATTCCTTCGATCAGAAAGGTGAAGGAAACATGTTCCAAGACGGATTCATGTCCCCGTTTAACGACTTCCAGGATGAGGGATGGTACGCGTTCCGGGGGAAGATCGGTACTGATCTGCGGGCTGTAGCAGAGCCGGGCAGCCTGAGCCACCATCTTTTCCGGATTCGGCGTAAAATTCAGTAGAGTGACCTGCATGGCAGCTCCTCTGGAAAAACCGTGAATAGTGAGTTACGGATGGGTACCCACACCAAGACCAAACCCTGGCACCATCAAGGGATGAAAATACTCCCTCACCCTGATCTCGCTTCCCCCCTCTCCCCACCCTCTCCCGCCAGGGATGAGAAAAGATAACGGTCTGGAGTATTTCAACAACTCACCGTCTTTTCAGGGTAGAAACAAAAAAAGGCAGTCATCGAAATATCAGACTACCTTTTTTTACACCAAACCAACAAGTTAATACTTTTCGCCGTATTTCGCCCGGAATTTCTCCACCCGTCCGGCGGTGTCTACCAGTCTCTGCTGACCGGTGAAGAAAGGGTGGCATTTCGAACATATTTCAGTTTTAATTTCCGGGTACCGGGTGGAACGGGTGATAAAACTGTTTCCACAGGCACAACTGACTTTTGTCTCTTTATAATTGGGATGGATTTCTTTTCGCATGTTTTTTCACCTCTTGGGCTGCTGAACATTCAGACCGGACAGCATAGGAGTCGGTTGACACCCGTCCATGGAAACAACCACTTCCCGGTTACATGAAGAATCCGAACCCGGACGGAATGCCGAAACGAAGGGTATTATAGCATAGATCGCTTTTGGGTGTCAAAAGATTAACGGGAGTTTTTGAGGACCTGATCC
>JAPLGF010000276.1 GCA_026390275.1 Candidatus Atribacteria bacterium | reverse complement strand
AAAAATACCATTATCTGGGTTATCTTCACCCTGGCACTATCAGTTCTCCTTGGTCTCTTGATTTCCTTTTTTGTGAACCGGATTGCCTTCGCCAATTTATTTAAATCCATTTTTTATATTCCTCTCACCATCTCGGCGGTGACGACTGGCCTTATCTGGCTTTTAATGTATTCACCGGATTTGGGATCACTGAATACCATCCTCCGGGGAATTGGTCT
The DNA here is from genome assembly GCA_026390275.1 of Candidatus Atribacteria bacterium. GTDB lineage: Bacteria > Atribacterota > Atribacteria > Atribacterales > Atribacteraceae > JAPLGF01. The sequence goes on along the minus strand of JAPLGF010000276.1, from coordinate 10,551 downwards.
GTCCGGTTATTCCTGGCTTTCGGAAGTTCCTCTCAATACCTATGCCATGATTGTGGCCTGGACGTGGAAGACAGTGGGTATGAATATGGTGATCTTTTTAATTGGACTCCAGGCGATTCCGACCGAACCGATAGAAGCCTGTAAGATCGATGGAGCAACGGAATGGCAGACCTTTCTCCATGTGGTTTTTCCCATGTTACGCCCCATCACTACGGTCGTGGTTTCTATGAGCCTGATCAATTCATTCAATATTTTCGATATCATCTATGTGATGTCCAATGGGGGGCCATACCGATCATCGGAAACCCTGGCGATTTCCATGTTTCGGGAATCGTTTGTTTTGTTTCACATGGGTTATGGAGCATCGATTGCCATTTTTCTTTCGATGATCGTTCTCTTTATCTCGTGGCTTTATATCCGAGAAGTGACCCGTCATGAGATACGATATTGAGGAGGAGCAGCGATGAAAGGGACCAGGTTCATGATGTATCTCATTCTCATTGTTCTAGGCTTTCTCTGGCTTCTCCCGGTTTGGCCTACGATTTTCGTGGCTTTTAAAAGTAATCAGGAGTTTGGGGTACAAAAATTTTGGGAACTTCCCACCCAAAGCTTTTTCTGGTCTAATTTTTTCAAAGCCTGGACTCAGGCCAAGTTGGGCCGATATTTCCTGAACAGCCTGGCTTATGGATTGATCGGTGCCGGAGGGGCCATTTTTCTCGCATCTTTGGCTGCCTTTAGTATCGCCCGTTTAAAAGTGAAAGCTTCTTTTAGCTGGTTTTTCCTCATCTGGAGCGGGACCATTTTTCCTTTCCAAATGTATTTGATCCCTCTTTTTAAAATGTACATGACCTGGGGTTTGTACGACACCTTTTGGGGGATGATTCTTTTTTACATTGCGATCTGCATTCCCTTTTGTACCTTCATCTTCCGAAATTATTTTCTCACCCTTCCCGGGGAAGTTCTGGAAGCAGCTAAACTGGATGGGTGCACCAATTTCCAGGTTTACTGGAAAATCTTCATGCCTCTGGCCAAATCGGCGGTGGCAGTTCTTCTTCTTTTCCAGTTTACCTGGGTTTGGAATGATCTGATGTTTGGAATGATCCTGACCCGGTCCACAGAAGTCAGACCGGTGATGGTGGGTCTCGCTCAGCTGCAAGGTTTTCGGGCCGGATCGGGGACTGATATTCCCAGCTTGATGGCCGGAGCCTTTGCGGCGTCCCTTCCCACTATCTTTCTTTTTATTCTTCTCCAGAGGTATTTCATCGAGGGAATGAAACTCAGTACCGCCGGTGAATAATCGGACCTTTATTAATATCTTGGCACGGTTGTCTTTCCGGGGTATTTTTATACTTTTTTATTCTATGCCGTAGGCTGAATTATGTTCATGACCCCAAATTTATTTATGTCATAAAGAGGTGGAAATCGTGGAATCATATTTTTTAGTCCTCGATTGTGGTGCTACCAGCTTGCGTGCGGTGGCAGTGGGGAGCAAGGGACAAATCCTGTCCATCGCTTCTTTCCCCAATGTTCCCCGACCACAACCCGGATGTGAGAATTGTCTGGTGTGGGATATTGATGAGATCTGGGGAAAGTTCCAACAAGCCATCCGGAAAGTGACCTCAGAAGTACAAGGAAAAGTGGAAGCGGTTACCATCACCACCTTTGGAGCGGACGGGGCACCGGTTAAAAAAGATGGGACATTGACCTACCCAGTTATATCCTGGCAATGTACCCGTACCACAGGCTGGACCAACAAAATTGGGAGATACATTCGTCCACGGGATATTTTTCGGGTTACCGGGTACCAGATCATTCCCTTCAATACTCTCCTCAAACTTCTCTGGTTGAGAGAAAATGCTTCGGAAGCTCTGGATCAAGCTGATGCCTTCATGATGATGCCCGGGCTTCTCAGCTTTCGGTTATGTGGGGAGATGTCTTTTGATTACCCTTCGGCTTCTACCACCATGACGGTTGACATTCAGAGTCGGAAGTGGTCAGAACGCCTTCTCTCCCTGGCTGGTTTGGATGAAAGTTTCTTTCCCCGGATGGTGAAGAGCGGAGAAGTGATCGGATGGGTTAATGCCTTATCCGAACAAGATACGGGAATCCTCCGGGGAACACCAGTGATTGCTACCGGTCATGATACCCAGTTCGCCATCATCGGATCCATGGCTCATCCGGATGAGATGGTCTTGAGTTCTGGAACCTGGGAAATTGCCGCCATTCGGATTTCGGAATATCGGGATTCGGAGCGAGCTTTTGAGACCGGGATGCTCACCGAGTTTGACGCGGAAGAGGGGAATTGGAACCCCCAAATGTTGATGATTGCCGGAGGAGTGATTGAGTGGGTGAGGCGGAACTTTTTTTCCGAGATAAAAGATCGCACCGACATTTATCAACTCATGATTGAAAGTGCCCTCCTGGTCGATCCCGGAGCCGGAGAGGTGGTTCTCGTTCCTTCTTTCATGCCCTCGGGACCTAATAAACCCTTTTCCACTCAAGGAACCATTTTGGGATTAGGTCTGACAACTGACCGTTCCCAGCTTATTCGGGCGGCCTTGGAAGGTCTTTCCTATCAATTGAAACAGGCAGTCAAGGCTTTTCAGGAAGCCTTTGCGTTTGAGCCCCAGGGTGTTCGAGTGGTGGGTGGGGGTTCCAAGAATCATCTTTGGAACCAGATCCGGGCAGATGTTCTCAATCTCCCCATTATCACCACTTCCTGCCAGGAAGCCACTGTTCTAGGAGCGACCCTCTTCTCCATGGTGGGTTCCGGGTTTACCAGGAATTTAGCGGAAGCCAAACAACAGATCGAGATCACCACGGAGATCTGGGAACCAGGGAACAAAAGAGAAATATATGATGAACTCTATGAACGTTATGAGCAAATACCCGGTCTCTTAAGTGATTATTATCGGAAAATGTGAATGATTTATTTATTGTTTCTGAGCTTGACAATTCATCACTGCGGGATAAAATAATTAAGAAACATCCACTTCTTCAGGGTAGGGTGAGGGAGTAATCCCGATTCCCAACCGGCGGTGAAGGTCAAACCTGAGCCCGCGAGCCCTCATGGAGGGTCGATCCGGTGTGATTCCGGAGCCGACGGTATAGTCCGGATGGAAGAAGAAGTCATTAAAAATATAAAAGACCCTGAAGACCTTGTGTTTTCAGGGTCTTTTTTTTATCCGGGAGAATGGGATGGAGGAGGATAAAGAAATGAAATATCATTCAAAAACTTTGGGGTAGTTGGGGGGGTTCTCGGGTCTATCGGTCGTCCTCAGTTACTTGATTCACTGTCCTATCATTCCCCAAGCCCCTTTTCTAATCTATGACCCGGGTGATATTCCGGTACTTATTATGGGTTTTAAATTCGGATCAGGATTCGGTCTGGTTATCACTGCTATCGTAGCTGTTCTATTTGCTGTCATGACTGGACAAGGAGGTCCCTGGGGGATACTGATGCATTTTCTTGCCACCGGAACTTATGTCCTGGTGGCGGGAACGATTTATAAATCGAAGCGAAACCTCCAGGGAGCGGTACTGGGATTGATCTTTGCTCCGCTGGTGATGACCGCGGTCATGGTGGCGGCGAATCTTTTGGTGACCCCTCTCTATCTCGGAGTCACCCGGGAGACGGTTCTTTCCATGCTTCTTCCTGCAATCATCCCGTTTAACCTTTTAAAAGGAGTGATTAGTGGAGTGATCACTTTCCTTCTTTACAAGAAGGTGAGTCGTTTTCTGGAAGAGCCGGAGGGAATGAGTATGGGGTTAACTGAACTTCCAATGACAGATCATGATCATTTAGGTAATGATAGATGGTAACTCTTTTAAGAGATATTTCACTTAGTATTTGGAGAAGAATCATGGTTTTGAATCCGAAGGAGGTTGGGGAATGGCCACTATTTTTCGCTCACTGGCACAGTTGATTCATCGAGCTGGTATTGATCGGGTAAACTGGGTTCCGGGGTACGGGGTGAGCGAAACTTATGAGGAATATGAACGGATCAGCGGGAATTCTCATCCGGTTTCCTTCCACGAAGAAGTAGCCTATGGAATAGCCCACGGAGCGACCCTCAGCGGAAAGAGAGCAGCGGTCTTGATGAAATCGCATGGTTTTGCCAAAGCGGCCAATGCCGTGATCGATTCCCTCACGTGTGGGACCACCGCGGCGTTAGTCGTGCTGGTCTTTCATGATGTCGATGGATCACACTCGGACAGTATTCTGGATACGGCAGCGATGCTTCGAGGAATTGGTATTCCCTTTCGGGAAGTATCAATCGATAGGGTCAATGAGAATTTCCGGTGGGCAGTTGAGCATTCTGAAAGAGTCGAGCTCCCTGCGGCTTTGATGATTCCTACCGATTTGACCGGTCTTCCCGAAGATTTTGATATCAATCTCCCCGTTGATCCGGCCTCGCGGTATCAAAGAGATATTACTCAACACGTTCTCTGTCCGGTTTTTGCTGGTTACCAATCGCAGGTGTTGGCTGCCAAAAAAAAGGAGATGAGCTGGCAGGAAATACTGAAACCCGAGATTCCCATGATCCCAAACCAGCTCCCCTCCCGGTATCAAAAGGCAGTAACGCCCTATCTCCCGGTTATGAAATTCTTTCGATCGATTCGGGGTGATGTCGTCTGCGGTGATACCGGCGTATCCAGTTTCTTTGCCCTGCCGCCTTTTGATTGCATCGATATCACCACCTATATGGGTGGGAGTATCCCGCTGGCGACCGGTGCGATGTTATCCGGGCATCGAAATGTCTGGGCGGTGACCGGAGACTTTGCTTTTTGTGCTGCCGGGCATTTGGGGCTTATGGAAGCTTTCCAGAGGCACCTTCCGGTTAAAATTTTAATCCTCAATAACCACAAAGCGGAGTCTACCGGAGGTCAGACTGTTCCGGGAGAGTTACTCGAAATGGTCCTGGGAGCTTTTCAACCCTGGGTGAGAAAAATATCCCACCCAGATGATGAATCAGAAATACGGATGATTCTTGAGGAAGCCAGCCGGGCACAAGATATGCGCATTGTGGTTGTCGACTACCAATAGCTGATACATAGGGTGTACCCCTTTTTCAAGACAAAATTCAATGAAAAATAAGGGGATAAACTCCGGTTTGATTTTAAGGTTTTAATCTTAATAAAGCACTGATTCTCATTATAATTGTTGGTTTTTTAAACCTATAAAATAGACTTTACCAGGAACAACCCGGACACGGTAAAATTATAGATGATACGGTGTTTGGGGAGTGAAAAATGATCCGATATAGTGAATTGAAAAAGAAACCGGCTATGTTTCGGAGTTTTATGTTTTGCAGTCTGTTTGAACCTACAATTTATTATTTCCGTTAGACTCAGTAATCTTACACCGTAGGTTGTTCTTTTCCGGGTGGTGGATAAAAAGAGCTACGATGTGGTAGAGAATCGAGGTTGAAATGTTCCAGGGACAGAAGATGTGCTTTCCAGGGTAATCCAAATCCGAAACCACCGAGATGGTCATGAGCAATCACCCGGTGGCAGGGGATGATGAGAGGGATGGGGTTCATGCTCATAACCTGTCCCACAGCCCGCGCTGCCCTGGGATGGTTGACCATTTTTGCCACTTGTTTATAAGTCATGGCTTGTCCGCGGGGAATGGAGCGAATCATTTGCAGAACGATTTGACAGAATGGTGAAAGGTGGTCCAGGTAAACCGGTTCGGGAAAATCGACCGGTGTCCCTTCAAAATAAGAGATAATTTTCTCTTCTAAAGTGGGGTCCGGGCTGGTCTTTCCTCTTTCTATCTGATCGTAGGGGGGAAGGTGGTAAGTAGTCATCCTTTCCATTCCTTTTTCGGGTGATGATTGAGGGAACACAAATACCGCAATACGGTGATCATACCATCCCAAGAGAGCGATTCCATCACAAGTCTGAATCAAGCGGTAAATGAGCATACACATTTTTCCCCTTCGGTAGAATGAAACATTATATCGTATTTTACCCCGGAAAGAACGTGAAAAGACAAACATGCCGATTTCTGGTGCCATCAGAGAGCTGAAGAATTTCTTTTCAGCTCTTTACATCTTTTGAAAATGACGTATAATAATTTTATTCCATTACATCGTGAATAGGGAAATCCTGAGAAGGGAAGAAGTAGTTTCTTTGTTATAACTTCAGAGAGTCGGTAGAAAATCTGCGATCCCGGTGTTCGAAGAGAAATGAATGGGTCCTGGAGGAGTGAACCGAAAGAAGTGTTATGCTTTGAGTAGGGGATACCGCGCTAGCGTTATAAAGCAGAGAGGTGGAGCATTGAGGTGCTCAATGAGGGTGGTACCGCGGGTTTTCAACCCCCCGTCCCTACGGACGGGGGGTTTTTTATTTCAAAGGAGGTAAGGGAATGAAAAAATTGGTGATTCTTTTATTCGTCGTTGTTCTGATGGCCATGAGCATTGCTCCAGTGGGAGCAGCCGAACCGGTGAAAGTTGGTGTCATGCAGATTGTTGACCACCCGGCTCTCAATGCCGCGCGGGATGGTCTCCGGGATGCCTTGAAAGAGGTGTATGGATTTATCCCCGATCAGAATATTGTCTATGATTTTCAATCCGCCCAGGGGGATGTGGCAACAGCCAATACCATCGCCCAAAAATTTGTATCTGATAAGGTTGATATTATTGTCTCCATTGCCACTCCTACCTCTCAGGCCGCAGCCAATGCCACTAAAGATATTCCCATCGTCTTTTCTGCTGTGACTGATCCGATCAGTGCTGGTCTGGTGAAAGACAACATGAAACCGGGGGGGAATGTTACCGGTGTATCCGATATGACTCCGGTTGATAAACAAATCTATCTGTATAAGTTCCTTTTCCCCGATGCTAAGAATATGGGAACCATTTATAATGCCGGAGAAGTCAACTCCGTCGTGACCAATGAGTATCCCTCTCGTCCTGGCTGATCCCACCACAGCTGAAAAAGGGGCATTGATGGCATTGGGGTTTGATTATTATCTTCATGGCCGGCAAACGGCAGATGTCGTCGCCCGGATATTGAAGGGTGAAAAGCCCGGTGATATACCGGTGGAATTTGCCAATAAGCTGTTTCTTCTCTTCAATACCAAGGTAGCGAAGGATCTGGATCTGGATTTGACCAAGATGAAAGAATCCCTTGACCAGTTTGTGGAAAATATGAAGTCCCAGAAGGTCGAAGTCACCTTGAAACTGATTCAGTAAAATATGAACTCACCCCTTTCTTTTTTTTATTTTGAAGGAAGAGGTAGAGAGGGGGGATTTGATCTGGCTACCGGGAACATCAAATCCCCCCTCCCCCTTTATCCAAAGGGGGAGATTCCTTGAGATGGTCATTTTCAGGGATGAGGGGTGCCTTTTTCAATTCCACATCTTTTCAACGCATTTTCAAGGTGGATAGAGTGAGAAGGAATTTGAAAGAGGGTGGAGAGTATAAGTGACTTTTTAGTCTACAGTGTACAGGAGGGGCTTTTATTTGCCATTCTGGCACTGGGGGTGTTTATCACTTTCCGATGTTTAAATTTTCCGGATCTGACTGTGGATGGGAGTTATCCTTTGGGAGCAGCAGTATTCGCTTTTATGACCTACCGGGGTTTTGGTCCTTTTGTTGGAATGGCAGCCGCCTTTATTGCTGGTGCTCTGGCCGGTCTCATGACCGGGGCATTGAATACCTTTTCTAAGATTCCCGCTCTCCTTTCCGGAATTTTGACGATGATCTGTCTTTATTCAATTAATCTTCGAATCATGGGGAGACCGAATATCTCTCTCTCGGAAAATTTGGGTCATCATACCGTTTTTTCACTTTTAAAGAACGCATTTTCTGGAGTTCCTGAAACCTATCTCCGTTTAATATTTTTGATGGGGTTGGTTCTCCTGCTCAAAGGACTTTTGGATCTCTTCCTCCACACTGAAATTGGCCTGGCCATCCGGGCCACCGGGGACAGTGAATCGCTGGTGGAAGTGCAGGGCATCAATCCTGATAAAACCAAACTGATTGGTGTGGCTGTTTCTAATGCCCTGGTTGCTCTTTCCGGAGCCATGTTTGCTCAATACCAGGGGTTTGTGGATATTAACATGGGGATTGGGATGGTGGTGGCTGGTCTTGCTTCCGTTATCGTCGGTGAAGTTTTAGTTCGGGGAAGAAACATTCTTTTCATGACTTTGCAGGTGGTTTTGGGAGCAGTGGTATATCGAATGGCGACCGCCATTGCATTGAACTGGGGGTATCGTATCGGCTTCAAGCCTTATGATTTAAAACTCTTTACCGGACTTTTAGTCATTTTTATTCTTTCGTTCCCTGTTATAAAAGAAAAAATGAAAGGGCTGAAATAGATGCTCACCCTGGAAAAAGTCAATAAGTACTTCTTCCGGAATACTCTGGATGAACGGTGGGCGATCCGGAATCTGGATCTCCGGGTTCAGGGGGGCGAATTCATCACCATCGTGGGCAGTAATGGAGCGGGTAAAACCACCGTGCTCAACCTGATCAGCGGTAACTTTTTCCCTGATAGTGGCCGGGTTTTTATCAACAGTGAAGAAGTCACCAAATATCCCGCATTTCGTCGGGCGCACTATTTAGGTCGGGTGTTTCAGAATACCTATCAAGGCACTGCAGCTTCGCTCACCATCGAGGAAAACTTTGCCATTGCCTTTCGAAAGGGGAAACCCCGGGGACTTCGCATAGCAATCAACGACTCCATGAGAAAAAGATTTAAAACTAAATTATCTGAGGTTGGTTTGGGATTGGAAAATCGTCTCCGGGATCGGGTTGGTCTCCTCTCTGGTGGTCAACGACAGGCTTTAGCTCTCCTGATGGCGACGATTGGTGATCCCAAAGTCCTTCTATTGGATGAGCACACCGCCAATTTGGACCCCAAGACAGCAGAGAAAATCATGGACCTGACTAATCAACTCATTCGGAATGATCATCTCACTGCCTTGATGATTACCCACGATCTATCAGAGGCTCTGAATTTTGGAACCCGGACTCTCATGATGGATGGGGGAGAGATTGTACTCGATATTTCTGGAGAGGGGAGAAAAAAACTCACTATTCCGGAATTACTCGACCGTTTTAGTGAGACCAGACACAAACAATTTGCGGAAGATCGTGCGCTCTTGTCCACTGCGAAGAAATAGGCATTAAACGGTTACATGCCGGCCGTTCCATAACATCTCAATCCAATGGTAAAAAAATGGTGAACAACTCACTGGTGGTATGTTTCTGTCCCTTTTTCCGGAAAGAAGGAAGTATCTTGGTGATAGGAGAGGAATCAAGTTCAGTGCAGAACAAGAAGGTGTTCCCGTTTTGTTGTGTACTGAATTTCATTACGCCCCGATGGGGTAAGGAGGAATGAACATGGAGGAAATGAAACGGATTTATCTGAGTGAAAAGGACATCCCGACTACCTGGTATAATATCATTCCCGATCTTCCCCGTCCCATGGACCCCCCGCTGCATCCCGTTACCCGACAGCCGGTGAAGCCAGAAGACCTTGCCCCCATATTTCCCCCCAGCCTGTTGGAGCAGGAGATGAGTACTCAGCGTTATATCGATATTCCCGGAGAAGTACTGGATATCTATCGAATCTGGAGACCTACCCCTCTTATTCGAGCGTCCCGGTTGGAAAAGGCGCTTAAAACTCCTGCTCGTATCTATTATAAATATGAAGGGGACAATCCGGTGGGCAGTCACAAGCCCAATACTGCAGTGGCGCAGGCTTATTACAACAAGAAAGATGGAACGAAGCGTTTGACCACCGAAACCGGTGCCGGACAATGGGGATCAGCTCTGTCCATGGCCTGTCAATTTTTTGGATTAGAATGCACCGTCTACATGGTCAAAGTGAGTTTTCAACAGAAACCATATCGGCGAGTGCTCATGCAGACTTTTGGAGCGAACGTATTTGCCAGTCCCAGCGATAAGACCAGGGCCGGTCGGGATATTCTGGCTAAAAATCCCGAATCTCTGGGGAGTTTAGGGATTGCCATCAGCGAAGCAGTAGAAGACGCGGTCAACACTCCCGGATCAAAATACAGCTTAGGGAGTGTTTTGAACCATGTTCTCCTTCATCAAACCGTGATTGGGGAGGAAGCTAAACTCCAGCTGGAAAAAGCTGGTGAAAAATACCCGGATATCATCATCGGTTGCGTGGGAGGCGGGAGTAATTTTGGGGGAATAGTTCTGCCCTTCTTACGAGATAAAATAAGCGGAAAACATGATTTTCGGGCCATTGCCGTGGAGCCAGTCGTCTGTTCATCTTTTCTGCAAGGAAAGTTTGAATACGATTTTGGGGATGTAGCCGGCATGACTCCTCTCATGAAAATGTACACCCTGGGTCATGATTTCACGCCCGCCGGGATCCATGCGGGAGGCTTAAGATATCATGGAGAATCCCCGCTGGTGAGTCAGCTTTATCATGACGGGCTGTTTGAAGCTACTTCCGTAATGCAAAATGGTGTATTTGAAGCAGCCATGCTGTTTGCCCAGACCGAGGGGATTCTGCCCGCCCCGGAATCCTCCCATGCTATAAAGGTTGCCATAGATGAAGCT
>JAPLGF010000143.1 GCA_026390275.1 Candidatus Atribacteria bacterium | reverse complement strand
TGTTCTTCATGCCGGGAAAATGGAACAACTATTCGAGGTGGAATTCTTGGAAGAAACCCATCCTTATACTTTCCGACCCTTTTTCCTGCCCCTGGGAAAGAAGAAGGTGTCCCCGGATAAATCGTTGACAGTTCATCTCGTCTGCGGTGGAGGGAGTGGATACCCTTTTATAAGAGAATTTTTGGAGGGAGGCATGATGGTGAGCGTGGGCATCGTCAATCAACTGGACTCCGATGAAGAACTCGCCACCAAACTGGGACTTACGGTCGTTCGGGAAAAACCTTTTTCTCCTTTCTCTGACTCCACAGTGCAAAATGCTCTGGCAGTCAGTCGGGAAGCTGATTTCATCGTCATCGCCCCCGTTTTTTGGGGATGGGGAAACCTCAAGAACCTGGAACTGGCCCAGAATCTCCTCCGGGAAGGAAAAAAAGTCCTTCTTCTCCAGGAATCCCTGGACCCCAAACTGGATTATACTGAAGGAACCGCCATTCAATTGCTTCAGCAGTTGATCCAGGAAGGAGCACAGGTCTTTCTGGACCTCCCAGCACTCATCACTCACCTCCTCTGAAAACGACCATTTTCGTATGATATAATAATGGAAGGGAAGATAGGTTCTATATAAAAAGAATGTCTATTTGTTAATTGGACGGCAGATGGGGATGTTTACCCCTCCCCCCCCCGTCCAGATGAAAATCTTCGAAAGAATAAAAAACCAAGGAGGCTGCAAAATGAGATATTTCAAGACGTCCATGATTGGTATCATCTGTTTGGTCATTGGTATGCTGATGGTATCCGCCACCGGGGTCCTGGCTCAACCGCGGGTCACCCTGCGGTTCACCCTCAATCCGAATGTTTATCTTTCCATCCCTCAATCTCCGTCGGTAAACATTTCCGTCGACCGGGGAGAAGGCGGTACTTACAACATCGGTGATCCCATCACGATTCGTTATAGCACCACTGGCCCGGGGTATATCAATATCGTTGACTATACTCCCGATGGTGGAGCTCAGATTCTGGTGAGAGATCAACGGGTGGCAGGCGGTACCGGCCTGATCTACAACTATACTGTTTCAGGACCAACCGGAGTGGAGCGGCTGGTTATTCTCCTCACTCCCAAACCAATCGGAGAATCCCAGATTCAAAATTTTATCCAGGAACCCCACCAGAGTGATCGGACGTTCCCGCGCTCCGCAGTGAACCGTACCCACTTTAACGTGGTTGCCCGGACGCGATCTTCCAGCCTGAACCTCCAGCCACCCACCTTCGCCATCGAACCGGGAGCCAACCGCACCCTGACCGCCGAACTCATCGATCCCAGCGGAAGACCCCTCCCGGGGAGAATTTTAAACTGGCTGGTTGATGATGGTTCTCTGAACACCTACAATACAACTACTGATAGCGGAGGACGTTCATCGGTCGTCTTTTACGCTCCCGGTGCCGGGCCAACAACCGTCAACATCAGCGTGAGTTTCCCCGGAGAAAGAGGAATTTCTCCCAGTTCAGCACAATCGGTTGCCAGCATCGCCAGTCGGATTCGTTCTACTCAACTCTCGGTCAATCCCAGCTCCTTTACCGCGAAGCCGGGAGATGAAGTCCAGCTGACTGCTTTTCTGCGGGATAGTAACGGAAGTCCTCTCGCCAACCGGACGATTTACTGGAACGCCACCGAGGGGAATCTCAACCGCGCTTCCACGGTCACCAATTCATCCGGAAAAGCACCCAATACCTTCTATGCTCCCAATGTTGATACCAGCACCACGGTCACTGTCGGGCTCGAATTCCGGGGTTCCAGTGGATATGAGCCAGCCTCTCAGAATGTAGATGGTTCCATCGAACCAGAAGCCGCCCCCAACCCCCCCAATGCCACCCTCTACTTCCTGGAACTGGGAACGGGAACCGCTGAACACAATTTTTCCAGTGCCCGGTATTCTGGGAATCTCACCCCGGGATTTTCTCTGAGCGGAACCAGTTCCTTAGAAATGATGGCGGGCGATTCCATCGATCTTGCTTTCAACCCCGGTACTGTTCCCGAAAAAGCCGCCCTGTTCCTCTGGGTCCAGGGTGATAGTGGATCCCGGATCCGTATTGTTTTGAATAACCAGCGGGTTTCCACCCTCACTCCCGGTACTGGAATGATTCAACCTGATACTCAGAAAATTCTCGTCCTTCCGGTCAACAGCCTGGTGAGCGGCAACAACCGTCTGCGTATCGAAGTGGATGCCGGGAGGAACATCACCGTCCATATCCAGAGACTCCTCCTCGTCTTTTAATCATTGATCACCCGGATAGTACGGTGAATGGTGAATTATAAACGATAAACGAGGGGTTGAGTCGTTGAGTTGGAA
>JAPLGF010000068.1 GCA_026390275.1 Candidatus Atribacteria bacterium | reverse complement strand
CACCTGGCGCCAAGGCATCCACCGTATGCCCTTTCTTAACTTGACCGCAAAACCTATTTGTAATGGTTTTGAGATATTAACAGATCATTCAGGATGGAATGTATTCCTGATAAGCCTTATTCACTTTTCAAGGTGCTTATGGATTGTTTCCTCAAGCAAATAGTATTCTAATAGCATCTCCCCCATTTTGCAAGGGGGAAAAAGAATATTTTTTTGGGGAAGTCAGACCCACCATCCCCGCAATGAAAGAAGAATGAAATTTGACTTTTCGTTCCCCCTGCGGGGACAAAACCAGAGGAGGAAGATTGTTAATTCCGGAAACACATTGACAGGACAGGCAAATTGATATATATTCTTCCAGTCAATAGGTGGGCCATTAGCTCAGTTGGTAGAGCATCGGACTTTTAATCCGGGTGTCACTGGTTCGAATCCAGTATGGCTCACCAGAACGCTCCATAAAGCCAAAAATTCAACTTCCCATTTCTTCATTTTCCCCTTAAAAAACCCCGAGTCCGTTGCTCTTGGGAGGGGTGTTTTAAGGGGAAAAACATTAAAACTCGTTACTGTCTCAACTTGGAAAGAGTATCTTTCTGAATTTCTCACTACAAAGAAAATTCAGGGTTGCCGGGAAAGAACCATTGAGGATTTCGACTTCCCTAAACGGAGGGATGAAGGGAAAACAAGGAATATTCCCGAGGAGATATTAAAAAAGCTCCTCACTCTCCCCGGCAAAAAAACCTTCCCCGGTCTTCGAGATTATTGCATTATTCTTCTCACCCTCGATACCGGAATCCGTCCCGGTGAAACATTATCGCTTCTCCCAAAGGATATTAACCTCTTGGGGCTGGAAGTCACCATCAGGGGAGAAGTGGCTAAAACCAAAGTCACCCGCACCCTCCCTATATCCGCACTCACTGTCACCCATATTCAAAAACTCTTGAGGGCTCGGCTTACCACCTGGAACGATACCGTTCCGGTATTCTGTTCCTGTGAGGGAAAGCAAATGAAAAGTCATAGTTGGTCCCACCAGATGAAAAAGTACAGTAAACGCCTGGGTCATTCAGTCACCCCCTATTCCCTCCGTCATTCCTTCGCGCTGCTATACCTTCGCAATGGCGGCAACGTCTTTACCCTCCAGCGGACCATGGCCATGCCGACTTGAATATGACCAAACGTTATCTGGCGCTTACTGGGGGTGACTTGAAACGAGAACATGACACCGCTTCCCCGGTGAATCTGTTTAATAAGAAGAGGGCGAAGGAAATCTAAATATTCCCCGGGAGAACCCCGATTAAAGAAGGAATGAAAGATGAAAAAGGTCATTGGTAGGAAGGTCTATGATACGGAAACGGCTGAGTTATTGGGTGAAATCCCAAGGTGTGTTATACTAGCATGAAACCAGAACTCCGCATCTTATGCGGATCAGTCTCATTATTGTTAGCCCACTCACGAAATGGCGACAACCTATCAAATACCTGGAGGTCGTAACGATGAACATGCGCGATATTAAATTCTGGTTTGCCCCTCTCGGCGTGGCCATTGGTATATCCATGTTTATTACAGTCTCGGTGCTCATTGCTCGTGCCTTGGAAATATCGAGCTTGCAGAAGACATTCCCTTCGTTTCTTATGGCATATTTGCAGTCGTTGGTATCGTCTTCGTTGTGATGTGGCTGCCAATTTTTCTTTCGGGCATCTACTATTTGGGGCGTCGGGGTGCGGTTGGACAATCCGAGCAGTTGATCATCCAAGGGATCTATCGGTATGTTCGCAATCCCATGTATTCTGGCCTCAGTTTGACAATTTTGGGAGTGGGATTGCTCCTGAATAGTACGGGAGTGGCTTTAACAGGCCTACTTTGGCTGGCAATGACCTTTGTTCAATGTAAACGGGAAGAGAAAGAGTTGACGGAACGATTTGGGAGTGCCTATGTTGAGTACAAAAACACTACACCTATGTTTCTACCTGACTTTGTGAAGTGGTTCAAGGAACAGAGGCGATGAAAGGGGGCATTTCCTTCAAAGCGCGGGAAGCGGGCTAACCAGCGGTTATAGTCGACCACCTCGATGATGCTGCGCGGTCGATGCGTTCATGGACATGGAGCGAGACGGTGGGAATCTCAAAGGAGGTGTGCTCATATGATTCTATCGGGCGTTTGGTTTCGGTTTTCTTTCTTCTCGTTATCAATAACCTGCCTGGTATGTAACTTTGCCTTGGCGTAGGAGGCTAACGAAAAGCTCAGCCACACGTGTAACGCATCGACTGGAGCGACGTGTTAGACGAATCTTTCAGATTTAAGCTCTGATCCCAGCGCCTCCTTCTATCGGGCCACCCCCTTCATTACACCGTACGCTTCACCCATAAGAAGATGTTTGTAAGTAGTCCCACCGTGCCCGGGGTCGGGATCGGTTTCCGAAACGCTTTCGTCTTCTGTCGGCGCCGTGATCTGAAACCCGGCCTTTTCCTGGAAGAGCATAACGAAATCAGACCCGCCGAACAGAAACGTGCCGAGCATGTCACCTTTCTTGTGCACGGTTTCCACTTTGACATTCTCCTCAAAATTTACTGAAGATACCTGGGCCATGCCCATGGGGATCAGAGCCACCAGCCCGTATTTTCCCGTGTCTACGATGACATAGCCACGAGTCTGGGAAAACTGCCAGCCGGTCGAATCGATAGGGATGTATTTGCCTTGCTCGGAGCTCCACGACACCTCCAAAGCGACATTTTGCACTATGATTTTCTTTTCCAAAATCGTCCCGCCGACAGCGAAATGATAGCGATGATAGTCGTTGACATTCAGGAACGTGTGGGTGAGGATGCCGCGGGCAAAGGCATCCTTGTACTTGCTGTCTTCGCCAAGCAGATCCTTGATATCGTAAAAGGTCACAAGCTTAACTTTCAGGCCGCCGTCTATCCGGATATTCGAATTCTCATCAATTTCCCACGTTCCCTGGGGGACTGAATCAGCCGATGAAACGACGACGGACGGGTCATCCGGGGAGACGATAGGCCGAGCATCCGGCGATTTCAAGTACCTGGAAAAAAACCGGTTGAAGGTATTCCAGTTCGTAGAGGGTTCATACCACCCCTTCTGTAATCCGAAACTCGGGTCGTTGTACAATTGCAGGTACGTATCCATGTTCCATGACGCTTCGGTATCAAGGAACGTTCCCCAAGTATTGGCAAAATCGCGCAACCATGTGGAGAAAGGCCCGTAGTACTGAATCGTGTTCTTAAACAAACCTTTGCCTTTCAATTCAGGCAGGGGCTGGTCAACCAGGAAGTAAAAATAGCAGATACTTTGCAGGATCTGGTCCCGAACGAGATTAGACTTGTTCACAAGAACATTCTGCGGAATGAGCTCCGATGCAGCGTCTAAGAAATCATAGTAGTCCTGGAGGCTTTGAACCGGATTCGTTTTCAGGTCGGGATTGATTTCTTTCACCGCCTCGATGGATGCGACCAGCATATCGTGTATTTCCTCGTGTTCCTCAACCATTTCTATGAGCTTCCGGGTTATCGGCTTATGACTGTCATTCTCAGCCAGGACCGGGCTTGCAGGAAGAATCATTCCTGCCACTATCAAAAACAGAACAAAATGAAGTCTTATCCGATAGACCACCTTGTACATTTTCCCATCTCCTTTGACTTGGTTGAGCTTTAACTTATTTTTAACCTTTTTCTATATTTGCAAATGTTTTAGTTTGGCTCAAAAGTATTGTCAATTAAAAATATATTCTAAAGTTCCCCGTTTGTCAAAGTGGGGAACTTTAATGGCTTTCTTTCCCAAACTTAGCCTGTAATGTATTCGCAGGA
>JAPLGF010000265.1 GCA_026390275.1 Candidatus Atribacteria bacterium | reverse complement strand
CACCAAAAAAGCAGGAGAGAAGGGAAAGTTGTTCGGATCGGTAACCACCAAGGAGATTGCCGATCAGCTTTCGGAAGTGGTCGGTTTTGAGTTTGACCGAAAATTCATCGAATTGGACGAACCAATCAAGGAAGTCGGAGAACGAGAAATCCGGTTGAATTTTGGCAAAGGTTTCCACACCATGGTGAAAATGAAGATTTCTTCCGAAGAAACCAGAGAGGAGAAAGAGTCCTGAGCATTGAACGGATTCCACCTCAGAGCCTGGAAGCAGAACAGGCTACTTTGGGTTCGATGTTGCTCGACCGGGATGCTCTTCTCAAAGCATTGGAAATCGTTCGTGCTGATGATTTTTATTACGAAAATCATCACACCATTTTTGAAACCATCTCCGAGCTTTTTGAAGAGGATAAAGCCAGCGATATCGTTACCTTAGCGGAAAAATTGAAACAGAAAAAAGGATTGGATGCGGTGGGGGGGATGGAATATTTAGCCTTACTCACCAATTTGGTCCCCACCGCTGCCAATGTGGAGTATTACGCCCACATCGTTGAGGAAAAATCTATTGTTCGTTCCCTCATTCATGTTTGCACCCGGATCGTCAAGGAGAGTTATGAAACGGAAAGCGATCCGACTGAGCTCCTGGATAAATCGCAGCAACTTATCTTGCAGCTGTCACAAAAGAGAATCCGAAGTGATTTTGTTCCTTTACGGGAAATAATCAACCAGGCTTTTGATGCGGTTGAAGAACTCTATCGTCGCGATGAACATGTCACCGGAGTTCCTTCTGGATTTTTTGATCTTGATTCCTTAACCACCGGTTTTCATCCTTCTGAACTGATAGTGGTCGCTGCCCGCCCTGGTATGGGAAAGACCAGTTTTTGTTTGAACGTGGCCCAGAATGCCAGTATTGTCAAGAAAATACCAATCGCGGTATTCAGCTTAGAAATGTCACGAGATCAGATTGCCCAGAGGATGTTATTTAGCGAGGCGCGAATTGATGCTGGTCGGGTGAGAAGGGGGTATGTTTCGGATAAAGATTGGCCAGATTTGGCGAATGCTGCCGGAAGATTGGCCGATGCCCTGATCTATATAGATGATACCCCGGGAATTACTGTACTCGAGGTCCGGGCGAAGTCCCGTCGGTTGAAGGCAGAAAAAAACCTGGGTCTGGTCATCGTTGACTACCTGCAATTGATGAGTGGACATTACCGGAGTGAGAACCGTCAACAAGAAATTTCGGAGATATCGCGATCTCTCAAGGCCATGGCCCGGGAATTAGAGGTTCCGGTTATTGCCGTTTCACAACTCAGCCGGGCGGTGGAACAGAGAAGTCCCAAGCGTCCCCAACTCTCGGACCTGCGGGAGAGTGGGGCCATTGAACAGGATGCGGATCTGGTTTTGTTTATTTATCGGGAAGAGTACTATAACCCGAACACACCCAAGAAAAACATTGCCGAAATCATCATCGCCAAGCAGAGAAACGGTCCCATTGGAACCGTTGAACTGGCTTTCCAAAATATGTGTACCCGTTTTGAAAACCTTTCCCGGCGGATGCCAGAGCCAGACAGGTAGACTGGTTCATCTTGGGGGTACCTGTTTGGAGCAGGACGTTCATTGACATCAATTTGTGAGGGATGTTATCATTTTTGGAAAAAATAGGAGGGATTTGAGTGAAGACAATGCGTTTTGCCATCGTTTTAGGTGCGGTTTTGTTACTGGCCATGACCTCGGTTTCATTTGCGTCTACTCTCGATGATATCAAGACCAGAGGAAAAATTGTCATCGGAACGGATGCCACCTATCCACCCATGGAGTTCCATGATGAGAACAACATCATCGTGGGATTTGACATTGATTTAGGGCGGGCTCTTGCCGAAGTCCTGGGAGTACAGGCGGAATTTATCGATACCGCCTGGGATGGGATTTTTCCCGCTTTAGATGCCAAGAAGTTTGATATCATCATGTCTTCAACGTCCATTACCGAAGACCGTCTGAAATCTAAAGATATGAGCGATCCGTATTATAAGACTTCCCAGGCCATCGCCGTGAGGAAAGATAATGATTCCATTAAGGGTCCCAATGATTTAAATGGAAAAATCGTTGCTGTTCAGATCAGTACCACCGGTGATTTTGCCACCAGTGCCATCGAGGGGGTCAAGGAAATTAGACGCTTTGATACTACCGATAAAGCGTATATTGAAGTGATGAATGGCCGGGCTGATGCTGTCGTCAATGACTTTTCGGAAGTGGCCTATCGCATGAAATTATTGACGGACATGAAAGTCGCTGCTATCTTTAACGAAGGGCAGGATAACTACGGAGTCACCATGAGAAAAGACGAGAAAGACCTTTTAGCCGCCATTAACGAAGCCCTGAAGAAACTGAAAGATTCCGGAAAATACGACGAAATTCATGGTAAGTGGTTCCCAAAAGTAGAAAAGTAGTCTGTTTCTTCAGAAAAACGAATAAGGTCAATGAGGATATCTTTTATTGATAACACTCTTCAAACCAGTTCCGACTGATTTGAAGAGTGTTTCTTTTCGTATGATATCCGAAGTTTTTTTAGATGATGATGAGATGTTTGGAAGGAGGCAAAATGGTTGCACTTTGATATCTCAGCACTTGTCAAAGCACTTCCTTCACTTTTCATTGGAGCCAGCGTAACCATACGAATCACCGCATTTTCCATCGCTATTGGACTGATCATCGGATTAATGATCGGTTTAGCCCGGGTTTGGCCGAATGCGTTTTTTCGAGCGATTGCCGGTGCCTACATTGAGCTCATCAGGGGGACTCCTCTTCTGGTTCAAATTTTTATCGTTTACTTTGGACTTCCGGCTTTTGGACTCAATCTTGACCCGTTCATCGCCGGGATGATCGCGATGGGAATCAATAGTGGTGCCTATATCGGGGAAATTGTGCGGGGCGGGATCGAATCAATTGCCCGGGGGCAGATGGAAGCAGCACGTTCTCTGGGCATGACCTGGTGGCAGGCCATGCAGTTTGTGGTACTTCCCCAGGCACTGGTCAGAATACTTCCTGCCCTGGGGAATGAATTCATCGCCTTGTTAAAAGATTCGTCCCTGGTTTCCACCATTGCCATTGCCGAACTGACCCGCACTGGTCAGATTATCATCAGCCGGACATTCAAGTCTTTCGAGCTGTGGACGGGAGTCGCTCTCTTTTATTTTGTTATGACCTATGCCATTTCCAGAATTATTAAGTATTCGGAGAAGAGTTCAGTCAATCTCAACCAGGTGAGACAATCAATTGGGATGATTTTTCAGAGTTTTAACCTTTTTCCCCATATGACTGCTCTGAGTAATATCACCCTGGCTTTGCAGAGAGTGAAAAAAATACCCAAAGACGAATCGGAAAAAGTGGCATTCCGTTTCCTGGAAAAAGTTGGTTTGGAAGAAAAGGCCCAGTATTTTCCCCTCCAGCTTTCCGGAGGTCAACAACAACGGGTCGCTATCGCCCGAGCTCTGGCGATGAATCCCCGGGTGATGATGTTTGATGAACCTACCTCCGCCCTGGATCCCGAGACTGTCAATGATGTACTTGATGTCATGAAAGAACTCGCTCGGGAAGGGATGACGATGGTGGTGGTCACTCATGAGATGGGATTTGCCCGGGAAGTAGCAGACCGGGTGGTTTATATTGATGATGGGAGGGTCATTGAAGATGGTTCTCCCGATGATGTATTTCATAATCCCAAGAACCCTCGCTTGCGGGATTTTCTGAGCAAAGTGATCAATGTATGATGGGGGTATGCCCCGGTTGAATTGAGATGGGATCATCTGAATAAACAACACCATGGAGAGTACGAGGTTAGAGGGATAAACATGAGACAGGTAAAAATAGGAGTCATTGGCTTTGGAACCGTTGGTATGGGAACAGTGAAAGTGCTG
>JAPLGF010000201.1 GCA_026390275.1 Candidatus Atribacteria bacterium | reverse complement strand
AATTCGATACCAAAGCCGTTTGGAAAGACACCTCCACCGATCCGCTCCATATTTCATTTGATATTGACAAAGCAGTCAATGCCCTTTCCTATTCTGAGCGTCAGATGAACGTGGGACCTCTGAAGAACATCATCATCAAGTCCTCGGGAAAGGGGTTGCGCATCTGGTGCGAGATTTCTCAGTCGGTCCCCTACGAAATCTACGATGAATCCGATGGGCGACTGGTCAGTGTTATCTTCCGGGGGCCCTTTGCCGGGGGTGCTCCCAAGCAGGAAATGTTTTCTTTTGACTTTCGGGATGCCGATATCCGCGATGTCCTCATGGCCTTGGCCAAATCGGCCGGGGTGAACATCATCATCGGTGATAAAGTGACCGGCACCATTTCCCTAGCTTTTGAAGGGTTGACTTTTGATCAGGCCCTGGGTTACATTCTCAAACCCAGGGGACTGGGAAAGGTGGTGATGGGAAAAAACATCATCGTCGATGAGCGGGAAAGTCTGGAGAACAGTTTCGATCTCTGGAAAACCCGGCGCTTTACCCTGAAGTATATTGAACCTGATGCCGCCAAGAGTGCCCTCTCCATGTATCTCCCCCCCGATCGAATCGTTGCCGATTCGGTGAATCGCAGTCTCCTGATCAAAGGGAGAGACGATGAACTCCAGAAGGTGGAAGAGGTTTTAACCACCATCGACGTGGCCCTCGAAACCAGGGTTTTTCCCCTCAACAACAATATTTATGAAGCAGAAGAGCAACTGGCCAGATTTAAAGAGCTGCTAAAAATCATCATTTTTGATGAAGCCCGAGTTCAGTATGACTTCCTCCAAAAAACCATGATTGTGAAAGGGACTAAGGAGGAGTTGGAAGGGGTGGCGGAGCTCATTGGTAATTTGGACCGAAAGCTCCCCCAGATCATGATTGATGTCAAGATGGTGGAGATCAATCGTAACAAAATTAAGGATTTGGGAGTGAAGTGGACGGTAGGAGGAGAACAAGGCCAGATCTCCTTTGGGGAAATGTCCCTGGGAGGATCCATGGAACGTTCCGACCTGGTGAGTATACAGATCAAGGCCTTGGAACAGAAGGGCCTGGGACGTTTAGTTGGCAATCCCCGTATCCTGACGCTCAGTGGAAAGACCGCCACCATCAACGTCGGAGACCGGGTGCCCTACCGACAACCGGTGATTACTCCCGATGGGAAGGTTACTTACGAACTTCAGTTCATGGATGTGGGAATCAAATTAGAAGTCACTCCCTCCATCACCAGCGACGGGATGGTTATTGTCCATGCCAAGCCCAACATCAGTACTTTTACAGAACGGGAATATGTCTTAGAGGGTCTCAATTTTAAAGATCCTCAGAAGAGCGAGAAAACCGCCGATACCACGGCGCGACTCCGTAACGGTGAAACCCTGGTGATTGGTGGCCTCATCCGGAGTGAAGATGTGGAAAATATTACAAAAATACCCCTTTTGAGTGAAATCCCGATCATTGGTGGATTATTCACCCTGCGGAATAAAACCCATAAAGAAACCGAATTGATTGTGTTCCTGACTCCGTATCTGGTGGAGTATTGAAGGGTTGAAATACCTAAAAAAGAGGTTATATTGTATTCTCTCCTGAATGCCCCGGAGGAAGAGGGTTCTTCAGCAGAAGAAGATAAAGTATCTGGCGCCGCAGGGGTGGATTATTTACAGGGGAAGACCATATTTCATTCAGAAGTTCATAGGAGAACACCTAAAAAATGAAATGGAAGGTTGAACGGACTGGTTGGATTAAGAAAAGACATCTATCGGAAGTAGAAATAGCTTTTTTGTGTTGTCTGATCAGGAGGGAGCAGGATGAGACTTTATCATAATAAAATTCTCTTTGTTTTAACTTGTTTTGTTATGGTGTTTTTTTACGTCAGTAGCTGTTCTAAATCTCCTCAAATTGCTAGTCCGGGAAGTATTTGGGGTACTACCTCCTCCACGACTTCCTCTTCAAGCCCTACTACTTTCCCAACATCAAGCCCCCTTCCTGTTCCTTCACCAACACTTATTTCTCTTACCTCCACACCTTTCATCACCGCCGTTGCTCCTACAAGCGCTCCCGAGGGAAGCTCTGTTTCATTGACCGGTGGTAACTTTGGAAGTGTTCAGATTGTTACGCAAGTACCACCACAAGTACCTTATGGTGAAGTGAGCAAAAGTATTGTTACATTTAATGGAGTAGTCGCTACCTCTATTCCACTATGGTCCAATACTCACCTGGTCGTCGGAGTTCCGGTTGGGGCAACAAGTGGTAATATTGTTGTTACTGTTAATAATGGAGCCAGTAATGGTATTTTATTTACCGTCATTCCTTCACCCAAAATATTTACCCTTTCACCATCAAGTGGGGTTGTTGGTACTTCGGTCACAATTTCTGGAAAGAACTTTGGTGCTACTCAAGGTTCTGGCAATGTTTCCTTTAATGGTAGGTTGGCTACTGTAACGAGTTGGAATGATACAACGATCGTGGTTACTGTTCCAGGGACTGCCACTACAGGAGAAGTCAAAGTATTTGCCGCTGCCAATGAATTAACCAGCAACGGTGTTATTTTTGAGGTTATTCCCTACCTTGCCTCACCATTGGTTCCTGCGAGTGGACCGGTGGGAACGAGTGTGGCAATTAGTGGATCAGGATTTGGAACCACCCAGGGATCAAGCACGGTGACCTTTAATGGTGTGGCTGCG
>JAPLGF010000295.1 GCA_026390275.1 Candidatus Atribacteria bacterium | reverse complement strand
TAATTTTCGGCAATATTCAACCGGAAACCGATCAGGTTCCTGGATGGGGCATCGAAGAAATAGCACAGTAAATAGCTTTCTTGCTATCCTGAAAATACCGTGAATCGTGAATCGTGAATAGTGAATAGTGAATAGTTTAAGGAAATGAACCAAGAAACAAAAAATAACCCTATTCAATTTTCATCCCTGGATGGTGCCAGGGTCGTGTCCTGGCCGATGCCAGCACCCTGGTATGGCTGTCTATCCATCCATGTTGGTTTTAAGCAAATCATAACACCGTTTTACTTCTTGAATGTCTTCCCAGGTGAGGTACCGATGAGAGCGTCGAACTCGAGAATTATAACGTAAAAGAAAACTGGGATGGAACATGGGAAGGATCTTTTTTCCGCCTCTCCATTCTTGCCATTGTCCTCGAAGTTTACTGATACTCTCCTTAGTTTCCAGAAGAAACGTGGTGGAGATACTTCCCAAGGTAACCAGGAAAGACGGGTTCACAATGGCAATCTGGGCTTCCAAAAAAGGGAAACATTGATTGATTTCTTCGATTTCGGCAAGTGGACAGCGGGTACATTTTTCGACTTCCGCCTGGATTTCTTTTAATAGCTGTTCTTTCTTTGCTCCCATCGTGGCCACTTTCAGATTTCCATCACCGAAAAAAGGGTAGAATTTCTCTCATTCAGAGAAAAATCCCTCTTTTCAAAAGTATTCTACCATAGAAATGTATACCTTGGCATTCAATACCCTCGTTTCAACTCAACGACTCAACACCTCAATGACTCAACATCATTTTCCGGGTAGAAAAAGGGTAGGGCATGGAATGAGAGGGGGTTCAGCTGGTTCCTTTATGGAGATAGTAAAAATTACCTGGCTTTTTTCTGATATTTTTTTAAAAAAAGCCTTCCGGTAAAGTCTTTCAAATTCCTGACTGGATTGAATGGAGTAGAGGGATTCTGATATGGGAATCACCTCCCAGATCAATGACGCGATAATTATAACAGTTGATCACCGTGGTTTGGTAGACATAGTCCCGGTACTGCTGGTTTTGATCATAAAGGTGGGTATGTCCGTGGAGATGATAGCAGGGTTGGTACTTTTTCAGGATGAGATTGAAGGTTTGAAAACCCTTATGAACCGGATCCTCCCCCTCGTGGATGCCACTGGGAGAAGAATGGGTGATCAAAATATCTAAGTACCGGCCGTACCGCATTTTGGCCCAGTGCAGTTTGGGGACCATTTTGAGGTATTTCCAGTACATCTCTTTTTGAATGTATTGGTGCATGTTTCCGTTATACCAGAGGGAACCTTCCAGGCCGGCCAGGACGATTCCCTTATAGAAGATAACCTGTTCATCCAGATTGAGCCCTCCCGCAATGCTCTTTTTTCCACCGGACGGGTCATGGTTTCCGTGTACGAAAAAAAGGGGAACATTGAGGGTACTGGCGATGAAATCGAGGTAATGTTCGGGGAGATCTCCACAGGAAATGATACAATCGACGTCATGAAAACGTTCCTTGCAGAACTGACTGTATACTCGGGGATCTACATGATCACTGACCGCTAATATTTTCATTTTGCGTATTATATAGAATTTTTCTATCCAAAGTAAGCGGTAAAACGACCAGGTCCCCTCTATACTGTCTTTCCGGGATGGGGGGGATGAGTATATTCTATTGGAATAATGTTATAATTGACCAGGAATTAATCCTATGGGAGGATTTGTGATTCTTTTATGACTGATAAGACTCAAATTGGGGTAGTTGACAATCTGGATAAACTTTTCATGGTGTTACCAGATTCGATCCGTAAAGCACTGGAAGAAAAAGAAAACGGTGAGGATCTCATTGAGATCGTGATGGATTTGGGAAGAACTCCTGAGGCTCGTTTTTCTCATGGGTTTGCTATTCTCAATGATCAACCAATTGAGAGAACAGATATTGAATACACCGTTGGTCGGGTGGGAGTTTTTACCCGTGACAATCGGGCAGGAATTGAACGGACACTTCATCGAATTTCCTGTATCCGAAATCGGATGGGAAACATTGTGGGTCTCACCTTACGAGTGGGAAGGGCAGTTTATGGGACCATTGACATCGTCCGAGATATCATCGTTTCCCGAAAGAACATTCTATTTCTGGGACCTCCGGGAGTTGGTAAAACCACGAAACTCCGAGAAGTGGCTCGAGTTTTAAGTGACGAGTTCCAAAAACGGGTGATCATCGTTGATACTTCGAACGAAATTGCGGGAGATGGTGATATTGCCCATCCGGCCATAGGTCGGGCACGCCGGATGCAGGTTTCCTCACCGGAAAGACAGCATGACGTGATGATCGAAGCGGTCGAAAATCATATGCCCCAGGTGGTGATCGTGGACGAGATCGGAAGGGAGGAAGAAGCTCGGGCTTGCCGAACTATTGCGGAAAGAGGAGTTCAGCTTATTGCCACCGCTCACGGAAATACCCTTAAAAACCTTTTGCTGAATCCTACCTTGACTGACCTGGTTGGGGGAGTTCAATCCGTTATTTTAAGTGATGATGAGTCGAGACGAAGAGGGACCCAAAAAGCGATTTTAGAGCGAAAAGCAATCCCGACCTTCGATATAATCGTCGAATTACGAGACCGGGATATTCTGGCGGTGTATCGAAATACTGCCGAAGCGATCGATGTTCTCTTGCGGGGATATGATCCCCGACCTGAAGTACGAAAGAAAACCAAGGAAGGTGCGATCGAAGTTCTGAAGGAAACGGAAGAAGTGGAAGTAGTAGACGAATTCCAGCAAGTAAGTATGGACGAACCGGGACGACAGGAAGGACGAATGCTGCGGGTTTATCTTTTTGCTGTGAGTAAAAATTATATAGAACGTGCTGTCGGTCAGCTCAAGGCTCCCCTGGAACTCACCGATGATGTGAACGAAGCAGACATCGTCCTCACCTTGAAGAGTCGGTACCGCAAGAAAACCAGTCGCCTGAGAGAGGCTGAAAATCGGGGAATACCTGTCCATGTGATTCGCAGTAATACCTCTACTCAGGTTCTTAAATTTGTCAAAGATCTCTTTGGTCTGGCCGATATCCAGGAGAAGTCGGGAGAAACGGGTTTGATTGAAGCAGAACGGACAGCACGCCAGGTTTTGCGGGACGGAAACCCGATAGAGCTTGAACCGCGAAATGCCTTTGTGCGGCGCTTACAGCACAAAATTGCCGAGCGGTATAACCTATTTTCTCAAAGCATTGGAGATGAACCTTTCCGGAGAGTGACCATTTATCCCCGCAGCCTGGACGAAGAAAAATGAATGCCTATCCAGGCTTCTTCCTCACATTTGAAGGGATAGAGGGTACTGGAAAAACATCACACTCCCGTCATCTTTTCCATTATCTCCAGGAGAATCGTTTTTCATCAATATTGACCTGTGAACCAGGAGGGACAGCCATCGGTGAGAGGATCCGAAACCTCCTCCTTCATCCCGAAACCGGCGCCATCGATCCGCTAACCGAGGTTTTGCTCTTCGAAGCATCTCGCCGGGAGCATGTCGTTCGAGTCATTCGACCCGCACTGGAATGGGGACAGGTGGTGGTTTGTGTTCGTTATATCGATTCCACCATTGCCTATCAAGGGTATGGAAGAGGAATTCCGATAGAGACTTTAGAATCGCTCAATGTCCTGGCCACCGGTGGCCTTTTACCTGATCTTACCATTCTTTTGGACGTGGATCCGGAGGAAGGCCTCATTCGTTCCTTCCATCACACCGCTTCGGAAGAGCTTCGATTTGAAGAAGAATTTATTCGGAAGAAAGATATTCTTCTTTCTATTCGGGACGGTTTTTTCTTTTTAGCTCAAAACAACTCACATCGTTTTGAAATTATTTCCACCTCTGGACCGAAAGAAGAGGTATTTGAGCGTATCCGTGTATCCGTTATACAGGCAATTGCGAAAAAAAGAAGGGGGGAAACCCGATGAAACCGACTTTTTTACTCATTTGCGTGGTGAGAGATCAAGATGCCATTCGCTTGGTTGATGCCTTACGGGAAAAACAAATATCTTTTACCAAACTGGCGTCAACCGGGGGTTTCTTACGAGAAGGCAATACGACCATCCTGATTGGAATAGATGAATCTCGCAGAGAAGAAGTTGTCCAGATAATCCGGAGTCAATGTGAACGACGGGAGGAAATTATTGAATCGGCTATTCCAGTGAACGAACCGATCGGTCCTTATGTTCCGCAGCAGGTCAAAGTTGTGCGGGGCGGGGGAGTTCTGTTCGAAGTCCCGATTGAGCGGTATGAAAGGTTTTGATCTTTATGGGTTGGTCGGAAATATATGGACATAATTTGCAGAAAAGCTTCTTTCAGCGGGTGATTGCTGAGGGGAGACTCAGTCATGCTTATCTTTTTTCTGGTCCACCCCATGTGGGGAAAAGTACTTTTGTTAAAGAACTCGCCCGACGATTGAACTGTCTGTCTCCGAGTGAAGACGGGGCGTGTGGGACGTGCCAGAGTTGTCGTTTCATCGAAGCTGGTTCGCATCCGGATGTTATTTCTCTCGTTCCCCAGGAGGGGACCATCGTAATTGAGCAGGTGAGGCAATTTACCTTTCAGCTCGGTTTCAAGAGGGTCATGAAGGGTTACCGGGTAGGAATTGTCTTTTCGGCGGAATGCTTCAGCAAAGAAGAAGTGCAAAATTGTTTACTCAAGAGCATCGAAGAACCAGCAGAGGGTAGCGTTATTTTCCTCGTTACGTCTCAGGTTCATTCCTTACTCCCCACGATTTTATCCCGATGCCAGCAGGTTTTTTTTACCCCTTTGCAAACTGAGGAGATCAAGCAGTATCTCATGCGAGAAAAGGCAATTCCAGAAAAAAAAGCCCAGGATAGCGCACTCGTCTCCATGGGCAGCATTGGACGGGCACAGGCAATATTGGAGGGGAAAACTGGTGTGCAAGAAAAGGCTTTCTTCCTCTGTAAACATGTTCTCCATTCGGAAGGAATGCTTTCCCTGGGTCCATGGTTTATTGAAAACAAAGAGAATCTAGCGGAAATCCTTCCCCTTTTTGGGATTTATTTGAGGGATTGTTTGTTAATAAAAATGGAAAAAGATGGGTCCGACCACTTCTTGTTTGATCCATCAAAAAAAGATGAATTTCGCAAAGAAAGTCAACAGGTGACCATACCCTGGCTTCGTCAAACAATTGTCCAGCTGGAGCAACTCATGGCTGATCTTTCTCAAAATGGGAATATTGATATTGCCGTGATTCACTTTTTGCTTCAGCTGAGGGAGGATATGAAGAATGCCACGAGTCGTGGGAATTAAATTTGAATACAATCTCAAAATGTACTATTTTGATGCCCGGAACATCGAACTCCATTTGGGGAATGAATGTGTTGTGGAAACGGTTCTGGGAATGGAGATGGGACAGGTAGTCAAGAAACCCGGTGAGGTGGAAAACATCAAGGGTAACTTAAAACCGGTTCTCCGGGTTGCCGAACGAATCGATCATCTCCAGCTGGAATTAAATTTGGAAAGAGAGCGACAGGCTTTTAAAATTGCCCGGGATAAAATCGCTTTTCATAAGCTTCCCATGAAACTCTTGCGTACCCATTACACCTTAGATCGGGGTCGTTTGACATTTTATTTTGGATCGGAAGAACGAATTGATTTTCGTAACCTGGTGAAAGACCTGGCTGCCATCTTCCGTACCCGGATCGAACTTCGGCAGATGGGTGTGCGGGATGAGGCTGGTATGATTGGAGGATGCGGGATGTGTGGAAAGGAGCTCTGTTGTAGTACTTTTCTCATCAACTTTGAACCGATCTCCATCAAAATGGCAAAAGAACAAAATTTAGCCTTGAATTCAGCAAAAATTTCAGGGGTATGTGGCCGTTTGATGTGTTGTCTGTCATTTGAGTACTCCCAATATAAAAAACTCCTCTATCACCTTCCCAAAAAAGGAAGTAAGATCGTGACCCCCCGGGGGTTAGCGAAAATCGTGGAAGTCGATATTTTCAAGGATTTAATCCGTCTGGAACTGGAAGATGGAAAAGAGATATCTATTAACGAAGAAGAATACAGTCGTTTCTTTTTATGAAGAAACCCCCATGATGCCTGGACCAAACCCTGGTGCTATCAGAGGGATGAAAAAATAAAGGCACATATCCCCCGATCTAAAAGGGGGAATTCTTTTAGGATGGCATTTTAGAATGTAGGTGAAGGTCTTTTCCAACCTAACGGCTCCACATCTCGACAGATCTTTAACGATTCACGACTCATGGTATTTTCAGGGTATAGATTTGTATGTTTGATGAAGGTGGTGAAAGATGATGAACGATGCGCGGGTTCAGGAAAGAAACTGGTGCCAGGGTTTAACCGTGGAAGAAGAAAAAGCATGGTTTGAAGAGAAGATCCGACAGTGCGAAAAAGGCATTACTCGTTTTGCCTGTCACATCACCGGGAATCCGGATAAGGCCAAAGATCTGATTCAAGAGACCTTTTT
>JAPLGF010000164.1 GCA_026390275.1 Candidatus Atribacteria bacterium | reverse complement strand
TAAGTCGCGTAAGGATGTTGAGTTATGGAGTTGAAAGTACTTTTAAGAATTTTTGAATTATATAGGGCAGGGAGTAAGTTGGTATAGTTTCAGTGATCAGAAATATTCCCCCACCCATTTTTTCATTCATAATTCATCATTCATAATTCATAATTCACTTCTCACTCCTCACCGTCCTTACCGGATAGACCGTCATGCTGCTTCGCAGCACCATGTGAGGATGAAAACAATTGCGTTCTATCCTGTCAGTTTTTTTGCTTTTCAATTTTTTTTATCTTACACCGTAGGCTGATGTTTCCAGGATAGAAAACATACGTTAAACATGGTGGTATTTCATCTAAATATATTATTTATTATTGTCTCTTAAGAAGCTCGAGGAGGTTGGCTTGGGTAAAGATGATTAGGTCGGAAGGATTTTCGAGGAAGTTTTGGATATCAGTAGTAACGGTTTTCCAATTAGTTTTTTGGATGATGCTTGTTAAGATTTGACGCCAATTGTCGGGCATGGAGTATTTTCCAGAATAGTGAGTTTGTTTCAAAGCATTAATGAGCAAAGTAAAATTGGGGGTAATGTCCTTCCACCGGGAGAGGTACCATCCCAGATCATAAAAATCGCGGCCTTTTGTGTATTTTCTAGATAAAAGGGCATGAATTTTTCCAGCAAACAGGGAAGGAATATCATAACTTATGAAAGAAAGTGGAAAATATTTATTGATAATATAGGATTGAATTTGAGCACCCGATGGTGGATTGGTATCAACTTCAATCTTGACCGAGATATTTTGGTCTGAAAACGAAGAAATCCCCGCTTCAAACTGGAGCCTGGGAAACTTAAGGAAAGCGGATTGCACCGTTTTTTGATCGTTATAGGAAACGGCTATTTCAAAACCGGCAAGATTAAATTCTTTTTTAAGCCGGTTTAATATGTTGAGGAACGAATAACTGTCAGAAGATTTTAATATTGAAAAATCCAAATCTTCGGAATAGCGAGGGAGGTGGTGAACGAATCGTAAGGCTGTTCCACCAATAAATGCAAGGGTGCGGAAAGCGCTTTCTTCGAAGAGAACACGAATAGCATAGGCTTGAAGATATTCCCGCATCACATTCAACTTATTGTAAGAATTGGTTTGCCGGGATGCCAATTCTAAAAGGTAATCTTTCATTATAGCTTTACGAAACCCTTTTGAGTAATCAGATACTGCTGGAGGGTTTTGGCAGCTGCAAGAATACCGGGTTTTTGGAAACGGTTAGCATAGGTGATGAGAGTCTGGTTATTGATGATTTCCCAATTTTGAAGACGCATTTCTTCCAAAGACTCGGGAGTGACTTTAATTTTTTTGAGATAGAAAAAGTCGAGAAGCGCTTTTTCCGGATGGGCGATAAAGGCAGTCTGTTGACGGAGGGAAACGGATTTATATCCCCAAAAAAGTGAAGGCTTTAAATGACGATAATCGAATATTCCAACCGGGGTGATAAGCCGTCCAGGTCGCTTGGTGGTTACTGAAGTATAAACCGGAACCCCCTCGGGAATTAGCCCATGGAATTCTAATGCTTTTTCCAAGCTGATGTATGACGGTTTGATGAGGATGGATGCCAGATGGGGTTCATAGACATCAGTTTTCCGGTAAATCTCGCTGAGAAGGTAGACCCCTCTTTTCACCTGAATGATTTTTCCCGCCCTTGTCCATCGAACTAACTGCACCGATAAGGCGGAAGGGTCAGCCATTCCGGTTAAAAGCATTTCCGATTCAATTACTGGCAGATGTCTCACTTGTTTTAAAAACTCGTCCCATTTCATATTAATATATTATCATTTATGTTAAGTTGTTGCAATTGTTAATATTGTGGGGTTATTTTTTTCGTTGACTCATTGCGTGCTATTTTTTCGATTCTTCCTATCTGGAAGAGCCTTCGAGAGAAAAGGATCAACCAGAGGTCAACCGATATCGGCGGTGAAGGTTATGGTGCCTGGCACTCAGTTATTACTTCGTTCCATGATGGCCCGGGCTTCTTCTATGGTGTTGACCGCGAACAACTCTTCCATCAGGTTATCCAGAACTTCCAGGGAAGAAATCTGTTTCAATTGTTGCATGGTTTCATCAGGGTCAGCATTAAACCGTCGCACCATGAACTTACAAATATAATCGATCTTTCCCTCAATCTTTCCCTCGATCCTTCCCTCGATCTTTCCTTCAATCTTCCCTTTTTTATGCCAACTGGTGGTGATCTCCATGATTGACTCCGCCTCCTGTTGATTGATTTGACCCAGGACCTGGTTGAACTGCTCTTCTTCTTGGGGACTGAGCACCAGGTAGGTCTCGAAAAAACCAGTGATAAGCTCCTGTCGGGCC
>JAPLGF010000302.1 GCA_026390275.1 Candidatus Atribacteria bacterium | reverse complement strand
TAATTCACTTCTCACTCCTCCCGGTTCTTACCAGCTCGTCAATACCCGGTCAGCACTTTATTCGTTTCGTTTTTCTCTTCGATGGTTTGAATAAAGACCTCCACTAATTCCGGATCAAATTGTGACCCGGCACACCGCTTCAGCTCTTCCATGGCCTGGGATACCGTGACGGCTTTTTTATAGGGACGTCCCTGGATCATCACATCGAAAGCATCGACGATCGTGATCATTCGGGCAGCCAGGGGAATGTTGTTCTCTTTCAATCCCCGGGGATATCCAGTTCCATCCCAGCGTTCATGGTGAGCGAGAATCGAATCAGCAATCGGAATCAGGCCCTGAGAAGAAGCGGCAATACGATATCCAATCTCAGGATGTTTTTTTATGATTTCCCATTTTTCTGGGGTAAGAGGATCCGGGCTTTCCAGAATGTCCCGCGAAATGGCGATTTTCCCTAAATCATGGAGACGGGCGAGGAGATCCAGCTCATCCATATTACTCTGAGAGAGTCGCATGGTTACACCCATCTGGTGGGCGAGTTGACGGAGACGCTGGGCATGGGTTTCGGTTTCGTGGGTCGTTTCCCGAAGGGAGTGTTCCAGAGAAGAAATGAGAACATGCCGGGCACTCTGGCTCTCTGTCAGTTTGTTCCGGTACATCCGGTCTTCCACTTCCTGGATGATTTTGTCTCGATCTTGCCCGACCTGTTCTTTCACGGAATATCCCAGGGCAATACTCAGGGGAAAAGGGTCGTTTTTGGTTTCCTGACAGGAGGCCCAAATCCGGTTCATAATCTCGGCCACCTGCTCCCCTGCGGTCCGGGGAAGAAGAATGATAAACTCATCTCCCCCCCAACGGGCGATGACATCTTCTTTTCGGCACACTTTTTTGACAATTTGGGCAAACCTGATGAGGAGACGGTCCCCTTCCCGGTTATTGATGATAAAACTGTTGGTGCTCAATTCCACCGGAAAGACGGTCCCATCTTTCTTTTTATGAAACCGGAGGGGTATATAGTTTAGACCGATCTTGAAAGCCTGGATCGTGGCTTCCGATTCAGCAGAAAAATCGACAATTCTGAATCGAAGCATTTCTTCCCGGGTATAGCCGTACATTTTACAGGTTGCGGTATTCACATCCTGCACGGTTCCAGTTTCCACATCCAGAACGATGATTCCATCGGCCACTGTCTCGAAGATTCCCCGATACCGTTTCTCACTCTCCCGCAACGTTTCTTCGGCCCATTTTCGTTCCAGGGCGTTGACAAAAATTTCCCCCATAGTTTTAAAAAATCGGAGGTCTTCTTCGCCCCAATGAATATCCGAGGTTTCTGAACAGAGACCAAAAAGGCCAATCAGTTTCCCATGAATGATCAGGGGAACCCCCAGAATCGATTGAATGGAAAGGATCTGAAAGAGTCGTCTCTCAGACTCAGCCTCCGGAGGAAGATCGAAAGTTTGCCGGATGTAAATTGTTTCCCGCCGATCCAGTTTTTTCATGACCCAGGTGAATGGTTCCAGGGAGATACCGGTGATCTCTCGGGAAAGGGACCTGATATGACCGGCATGCCAGCCATAGACGCGGTCTATCATTTTCTGGTCTTTGGTGAACAAAACAAGATAGTTACGGTCGGATCGGGCAAATTCTCCGATACTTTGCAGGGCACGCTCAATCTCGTGGTCTATTTTCTCCGGGGGAGTACTGACGAACTGGGTAGAAAGAGCCGTCATGAGCTCTTCCATGGCCAGACGCCGGTGTAACTTTTCTTCACTTTTTTGGAGGGATTCCATCATTTCTTTCATTTCGGTAATGTCCCGGGAGATCCCGGCCACCCCGATAATGACCCCCTCTGGATTCTGGATTGGCATCTTGGTCACCGTCATCCAGCGAAAGGATCCATCAAAAAAACGAACTCGTTCTATTTTTCCCACCAGTGGTTTTCCGGTTTTAATGATTTCCTGTTCATCTTGAAAGGCCTGCTGGGCATGAGCCGGTTCAAAAAAATCAAAGTCGGTTTTCCCGATGGCCTCTTCTGGTCGGGATAACCCCAGGATTTTGGCTTGATGGTTGTTGATCTGAGTAAACTGGCTGTCAATATTTTTAAAATAGATGGAATCAGGGATATTATCGGCCAGTGTCCGCAAGAGTTCACGTTCAAGAAAGAGAGAATCGTTGATTTTTTTCCTCTCGGTCATGTCTAAAATGTATCCATAATAAGAAAGTATTCCTCCACGACTATTTTTTTCGATCTCGGTGTAGTCATAGACCCAGCAGACGTCACCATTCACCCGCAGAATACGATAGTTTTGTTCAAAGGCATCGACTCCAGAAGAATAATTTCTCACGGCTTCATCAAAAACCCGGGCCCGATCATCCGGGTGAACCATATCAGCGTAGGTCATTTTTCCGGTGGTGAACATCTCTGGTTGATAGCCAAACTGGCTCACATTGGAGGAGACATATTCCACGGTGCCTTCCCGATCGGGTTTCCAGCGGAAAATGACCGCCGGTCCTCCGATAAAGAGGGCTTGTTTCTTCTCCGGTTGCCCGGTGCTGGGAAAACTATTCTCCTGTTCCCTTTGGTTCAAGTTTTTCTCCTCCAAAACGATGTCCTCATGTATTCCGTTTGATTCAAAAACAGGCCGCTTCCGAGAATTGAGATGCAATCCACTGTGCGTTCTCCGGTGAAAATGGCAATGTGCCGGTTGTTTTTTTAAATTTAATCAAATGAAGAAAAAGGTTCTCGAGGAATCTGATCAAACCCTCTCCCACTCTTCTTCCCCCTCATATATATCGACAATTTAGAAAATTTGATAAATTTTGGTGGGCCGCCAAACAGACCGGTTCAATTAACCGGCGGAGATGAAAGTGAAGTCACCGGTTTTCCGAAAGAGCAATACCTTTCTTCAGGGCATCCGGACCGGAGTGAACCAGGGGAATCCCGCTCCCCTGATTCATCGCCCGAGTATCGAGAATACAATCGGAATGGATGCCCTCCGGATCATCGAATACCAGAATAGATGTGATCATTTTTACCCGATTCACTTCTCACTCCTCCCGGTCTTTTCCGGGGTGTCTTCCCAACTCCACAACTCCACAATTCCACA
>JAPLGF010000186.1 GCA_026390275.1 Candidatus Atribacteria bacterium | reverse complement strand
CGATGGGAAGGAATTAATCAGACGACTAAAAAAAATCATTGGTTTCTTTAGGGATATGCCAGATGAATTGATTATTCTTTTTATGCACTGGATTAAATTTGCTTTTTCAGCGAAGGTTCCTCGATCCCTTCAGGAAAGTATGATGAATATCATTAATAAATCAAAACCAAATGAGGTGAATACCATGATATCCAATCTGGCCAAGACTCTGGAAGAAATGGAACAGAAAGCGGAAAAGAGAGGGATAGAAGAAGGAGAAAAGAGAGGGATAGAAGAAGGAGAAATCAGAGGGATAGAAAAGGGAGAAATCAGAGGGAAAAGAACTGTTGCCCGAGAAATGCTCCACAAGGGAATGGATGAGGAACTCATTGCAGAACTCACCGGACTTTCCCGGGAAGAAGTGGAGAAGATGAAAGAAAAAAATGATTGTGATTGAACAAATGGTGACTTTAACTTAATAACTGAGTGCCAGGCACCGGAAACCTTTAAAACCTTTAACTACGCGAAACCTTTAACTATCGAATGATTCTTTGAAGATGTACTCCCGATTATTCCCTCAAGAAATGACGTGGTAAAATGACGTGGTATATTCCTCCTTGGTATTCAATACGCGGGTTTCTCCCCAAAAGACTGCCTCCTGGCACTATTATTGGTTAAACCCATCATACCAGGAGGCGTAGATTAGATCAATAACTTGATAACTTGATAAATTGATAACTTGTTGACAGTCACCATCAAGTGTTAATGCATACTACAGAACTTACATCAGAACAGAGGTCCTGGTTGTTTAGAGTAAAAAACTTAGAACAAGATGTTCATGTAGGAAAATATTCGAAAAGCCATCTAAATATGGCATTGGAAAAATTAAAGACCATGTTAACTGATGAAGCTGTCTTAACAAAAACACCCGAAAGGTGGTCTCCCCGGAAAAGACCGTGAATCGTGTAAAAATGTGGAATTGTGGAACTGTGGAATTGTGGAATTGGGAAAGACACCCCGATAAGAATCGTGAATCGGGTGAAAATGGGGAAGTGGGGAATTGGAAACAACCATATGGAAAAGGACCATGCAAAATAATAAAGAACAATTCCGAAAGAATCTCCCCCTTTGGCCAAGGGGAAGAAAAAGTTCCGATTCAAAAACAAACTCTTGAGTCTTGACGCTTCGATCATTGAGCTCTGTAGCACTCTGTTTGACTGAGCCCGGTTCCGTCAAACTAAAGGAGCGGTGGAAGCTTCATCTCCTCTTGGATCACGAAGGCTATCTCTCGGTCTTTGCTCTCATCATCGAAGGAGCGGTTCCCGAAGTGAACATCGCCCAGATCAATAACTTGATAACTTGGTGCCAGGCACCGTTAAGTTATTCCTACCCATTAACTTAGATATCCGCTCAAGCAGGTCAATCATCGTTAAATTGAAAATGATACCCTACCGTTACTCCTTTCTCATTGCAAATAGGAAAGAGATGCCATAGAATAAAGAGTTAAAACTAAGAAAGGTTTGAACATGGAAAAAATTCACGTACCGAAAGGGACCCGGGATATTCTGGACGAAGAAATAGTGCTCTGGTACCGGGTCGAAAATATTGTCCGGACAATGGCTTCATTGTTTGATTATCACGAAATTCGTACTCCCCTCTTCGAACACACCGAACTTTTTTCCCGGGGAGTGGGAGAAGCCACCGATATCGTCCAGAAAGAAATGTACACCTTCACCGATAAAGGGGGACGAAGCATCACCCTTCGGCCAGAAGGAACCGCTCCGGTCATGCGTTCCTTCATTGAACAAGGATTGTATGTGAGTAATCCCCGCATCAAGTGGTTTTATATGGGTCCCATGTTTCGATATGAAAGACCACAGGCAGGTCGCATGAGACAGTTCCATCAGTTTGGGTTTGAAGCCCTGGGATACACCAGCCCGGCGTGCGATGCAGAAATCATCTTTTTAGCCTGGACCATCTATCAAGAAATCGGTTTGAAAAATTTAACCTTAGAAATCAACAATTTGGGCTGTCATCAATGTAAACCACAGTATATAGAAGTGCTCAAGCAGTTTCTGGACAGTCACCGGGAGGAACTCTGTGAGAACTGCCGTTCCCGAATGGATAAAAATCCCCTTCGTATCCTCGATTGCAAGGAAGCCGGGTGTCAGGGGGTCCTTCATTCCAGTAATTTTCCGGTTATTCAGTCCTATCTCTGCGATGACTGCCGTCACCATCAAGACGAACTGATGGACAACCTGGCTCGAACTGGCGTTTCCGTGATAATTAATCCCTATCTGGTCAGGGGGTTGGATTATTACATCAAAACGGCATTTGAAATAAAAACGGGAGAATTAGGTTCCCAGGATGCCATCGGGGGTGGTGGCCGATATGACCATCTCTCGGATACCCTGGGAGTTAAGGGGATACCGGGAGTGGGGTTTGCCGCCGGAATGGAACGAATCATTCTTCT
>JAPLGF010000067.1 GCA_026390275.1 Candidatus Atribacteria bacterium | reverse complement strand
TGAGAAGTGGTCAGGAAAGAAGTACTTGGATATGACTGATTACTACGAGTGGAAGAAAACCAGTGGTCAATGGAGCGAACCCCAAAAAGTCGTTCCCCTGATCACCTCCCATTAGGGAAGAACCTCTTTTATATATTTTTCACGGGTTTCAATTATTTAAAAATATCCAAACCCTGGTCGTCTGGTGGAGACGGTGGGCAACTCGTATTTTGAGTTGTCCAAGCGATGGGGATAATTATCTTTTAAATTATCCCCAATAGCGTCAGGATCCACCAGGTTGTCTTGGATATGGTGGAGCCATTCATTAATTGGCTGAGTGATTCAGGGTATAACTCGTCAGGGTATTGATTCCAGGTTTGAATGTGGTCAAACCTGGAATTTAATCAATCAGGTGATATTGTTATCAAGAGGTATTCATCTAACCGAGGACTAATTTACACATAAAATAGGACTTGATCCAAACTCTCCTGATTCAGAGAATATCTCTCTCTAAATGCCGACACAAGCTTGATCTGGTGTTAATGTTAATGATACTTATTCGTTGCTTTTCTCCGCAGGCGCTCTCCACTGAAAAACTCCAATACTTCCTGCCAGGAACTGGATTCACCGTTGGTAATAGTGTCTTTTGCTATCCGATAATCAAATTTTCGAATAAAAGATGAGAGGTCTTGACTAATTTTGAGAAGTGATTGTCGTGATAATTCGATTAGGTCACATCTGATCTCCTCTTTCCATGGTGTATGCTCCAGGTGGCGCCGGCAGAGAAAAACCCTATCGCCCCAATCCATTTTTAGTTTTTTCCAATGTTTTTCCATAATCGATTGAATGAAAGCCTCTTTTTCTTTCCGGGCGTTGCACATGGGACATTGATTATCCCTGGTAAGTGCTTGATCAAGATAGTGTCGAAATAGATCGTCATAAATGATACTAATGCCAAGTACTGAAGGTCTGGTATCGAAAATTTGTTTGATATGTTCCGGGCAGAACCCCCCATTATCGCGGATTTTCCCCCGAACATAGGGATCGTTGACGTTTTCATAAAAAAGGACATCAAGATAGCGCTCCTCAAATACCTGAACCAAAGCGCAGATCGGGCAGCCGCTTTGCTGGAAAAGTTCTTTCAGATCAAAAAAGGTCAGATCAAAAAAGATATTGTCCATGAAATGTTCTCCTTTTTAAAATAAAAAAACTCCTGCTCGTCATGATACGAGAACAGGAGTCATCAGCCCGATAAGGCAATTGTGGGGGACTCCATCCCCCATTGCTGAAAGTATTGTAGCAAATTCCCCTCTGGAGAACAACCGATTTGTAAGGTTGGTCAATTCTCTCGAACCAGAAGAGAAATCTTACCCTTTTTTATCACTTCATCTGATTCAATTGGTTTCCTTCCCGACTTTTCCAAAGCTGAACGCCTAAGGTGTACCCCTTTGTCAAGACAAAATTCAATGAAAAATAAGGTGATAGACCCCAATACCCTTGACCGTATGCCATTTTTTTTCTGCTGTAATATGATACTATTTTTTTATGAAAAAATTTACCTGGATGAACAAAATAGCATTACCAGCGGTGTGGCTGGTTCTGGTTGTGATTGCAGGTATGATCTATGTTCGTTATACATGGATAAGAATCGAAAATAATCGGTTAGAGGATGTATTACAGATTGCCAGGTCAATTGAAGCAACGTTGCCTAAAGACGCTTTAAAACAGCTTGAAGCAAAAGCAGGCGATATTGATAAGCCGCAATACCGGATTGTCAAAAACACCTTAAAAGAAAGATTTGAAATTCTCGGGGTCTATCATACTATTTTGAGAGGGTAACGAGGCACCCCCGTATAGAATGTGGTATCTTATTCTATACGGGGGTGTGGCTGTTGGGGTCCGTTATTCAGGTGACTGGATTAACTCGACTTTGAAATGCCGCCCCCCGTTTTTTTATATCGTCCTGTGACGTCCACTGGGATGGTGCAAGTCATGATGACCGTGGCTCTGTTTATAGACGAGACGGGGGACGATAGACCCTCATCAAACCCTTAAGGGGAGGCCCCACATCATGAAAGAGCAGCTTTTAGTTGGTATCGACGTTGGATGTCATGAACACCGAGTGGCTATTGCTCAATCTAGTGGAGATATTCTCAAAGAATTTGGTATTTCACACCCCGCAAGTGGTTTTCACACCCTTTTCTCCGAACTTGAGCACTATGAATCCGCTTTAAAACTCCCGGTCGTCATTGGGATGGAGGGTTTTAACGGGTATGCTCGACCTCTCGATCAAATGATAGGCGATAAGGGGTATACTCTCCTCAATATCAACAATTTAAAACTGGCCCGATTCAAAGAACTTTTCTCCGGCCCGGCCAAAACCGATGCCATCGATGCCCGCAAGATTGTGGAACTCCTGCGGTTGGCTCCGTACTTTCAGGAACAACGACGGGTCATCACCGAAGTGAAAAAAGGAAATTCAGTCAATCAGACCCTCAAACGACTCACCCGGAGACGCCGACAGCTGGTGAATGAAAAGGTCAGCATCCAGAACCGGAGGCAGACCGATCTCCAATCGGTAGCTCCCGGTTTAGTGGATCTGGTGGGAAAGGTCGATAGCCTCTGGTATTTGCATTTCATCACCGCCCGCCCTTGGTTACGACAGCTTGCTCCCCTGCGTAAAGACAGCCTGTTGAAGATAAAAGGAGTGGGCAAAAAATACGCTGAGGTGATTGCCGCCTGGCAGAAAAACGCCCATTTTTCCCAGGATGTGGACTTGGTGAGCTCGATGATCATCGATGACGCCAAGCGTATCCTGGATCTGGTTGCCTCTATCGATGCCATTGAAAAAGAACTCAAGGCGCTCTGTGAAGTCTCCGATCTGGCCGGTATCATTGGCAGCATCCCTGGATTCGGACCCATCTCAACCGCGGAGATTACCGGTGAGATCGGAGACATGAACCGCTTCCCGTCCGAGAAAAGTCTGGCCTTGTATCTTGGAATGGCTCCGCTTGATAATAGCTCCGGTGAGAAGGAGAGGTGTAAAACCGCCTTGAATGTCAATACCAGGACCAAGGCGGCGATGATGATTGCGGTGGCCCACCATTCATGGAAAGTTGAAGAATCACATCGGTACTATGATAAGAAAAAAGCGGAAGGGAAAAAACATAATCAAGCGATACGATCGCTTGGTAGACATCTGGTGAGAGTTATCTGGTCACTTGTCAGAGATAATCGTTGGTATGAAATTCGAAGAGAAAATGAGAAAAAAGTTGTGAAAATGACTTGAAAATTGTAGTGGGATGTTCAGGTCTTGAAATATCAGTTCTCGGTATGAAATTCACCTATCAAGACCTGACCCCCTTGCTTTAATTGAATAAACAATACCTATAATGGAGACAGGATAAAGAAGAATTCGGAAGGCATCTGAATAGGGCTTCCAGTTAAACCGGAGAGGAAAACTGTTCCTGCTTCCGATCTCCTTTTAGTGGCTGTTTCTCAGCAAAAAGCTTGTCTATTCCATTGTGATCGACATTTTGAAGTAATTGTCGAATTAGCCGATATTGAGCAAGAAAAATTGGATTTATGAAGTATCAACACCTATTTCAGGAATAACTCTAAAGCTGCAACCGAAGAAAATATACTCGATGTTGATTCATCATGAAAGCTTATCTTAGCTTCAATTCAATTATTTTCTATTTCCGTCCGTGTTGCTCGCCGGTACCGTCTTGGGGCTGACTTCCTGAACCGGTACCGTCTTGGGGTCCAGATTGATATGAATTGCCATTTCCATTTCCCTGGTTTTCAACATTGGCAGTATTATCCTGGTTTTGCTCTTTTTCCTGGTTTTGATTCTGGGTTGTTCCCTGCTCCCGGTTCCGGTTTCTCTCCTGATTTTGACTTCCTGAACCATTTCCATTCCCCTGATTGGTCCAGAGCGGAGTTCCATCTTCATCTCGTAAAACATAGGTTGTACCTCCATCGCCAATAATGATGGTGTAAGGAACAAATTCTCCAACCGTAACAAATTCACCGGTAAGGGTCACAGAATCCCCCACTGTGAATTCGGCTTGATCATAGAGCCAGACCGGTCCGAGGTCTATCATGACTGCTGACCCATCTTCAAGAGTAAGGGTTAGAGAAGTTTCTGGTGCTTCCAGGTCAACCCCGGTAACAATTCCAATGATTTCCTCAGTGGCACCTACCATACCGGTGAAAAGGAATACTGTAATCGCCATCAAACCAAAGGCCAGCATCGATTTTTTCATACCTGAGAATCCTCCTCTGAACTTGTATTCTTTTATATTCTTTTAAATATAATATATCGGAAACCTTAGAATATCCTTAAAATTCGACATTGTATCAAACTTACGTGATGAACTATGTCACCGTCAATATTTTAATCCAGACTAACCCTGGTGGATACTGACGCTTCTGGGGATAATCTAAAAGAAAATTATCCCCATCGCTTGGACAACTCAACCTACGAGTTGCCCACCGCCTCCACCAGCCGACGACGAAGGATTTCATCTTTGGGGAAGAAAGGGAAGATCGCCACCGAGGTGGGCTTGACAAAAAATAAAAAATCGGGTTTCGTTGCCTTGAGAAGGAGGCATAAAACCCGATGGATGAGATTACCATCAACCTCACCGTGAATATAAGCTTGCCACAAGACCACCTCCCGGTCAATGGGGTCTTGTTTGGTCTTTCCCAAGTGATCAAAGAGGTCTTTTTTATCCTGCTTAAGGTTCTATTGGAAGCCATGGAAGAACGGGAAAGAAAACGACTCAGCATGGTTCATCCTGGCCGATACGTCAAAAATGGACATCAAACTCAAGAAAAGGTCATCCGTACCGAGTGGGGTATTATTCGCTATCATCCCCAGGAACTGAAAGACCAAGAAACTGGACGGACCTTTATTCTCTTGCGGGAATGTGGTTTCTTCTCCTCACCGGGACCACTTTCCCCCGGGGACGAAAAGGGAGTGGGGCTCTCCGTCCACCTGTCCTATCGTCTGGCTGCCAAGGAAATAAGCCGGTTGTGTGGGTTTTCACCCTCAGCCATGACCATCCATCGTCGGGTGAAAAAAATGGGAGAGCGGTGGTTGCTGTGTCCGACCCAACCCTCTCGTCCCTATCGTTTCCTCATGGCGGATGGGACCGGTTTCCGCCGTCAGGGAAGCCAGGGGCAACCCTTGAGAAACGGGGAATTGCGCCTTCTCCTGGCATCACCGGGAGTGAATCACCCGTTTGAGCCGATTGGGGTCTGGGTGAATACCTCCTGGGAGAAAATAAAAGCAGAGCTTTCCACGCTCATCGATACCACTCACTTAGAAGTGCTGTTTGCTGATGGAGAACCGGGGATAGATGCCCTGCTCTTTCCCGGGATGCGTTTCCAGCGCTGTCTGGTACATGGGATGCGGGACCTCGCCTTCATTCTCTATGCCGATGGGCTGAAGAAAAAGGAACAACAGCCCTTCACTCAACACTTTGATTCCTTCCCGGTCTTCTCCTTTCCCCAGAAAAAACTGGAAATCCTCACCGAAGAAGATACCCCCAGGGTTCGGGAGGCGATCGAAAAAACCAAGCAGGGATTTTTAGACCTTCTGCATGTTCTTAACCCAGACACCTACCCCAGGAGCCGGGCATATATCAAGGGTCTCTCCGGTCACCTTTTCACCTTCTTCGACTGGTGGTTGGAAAAAGGAGAAGTCATCCATCAAACCACCAACCCCATTGAAGGGGCATTCAGCCGAATCAAAAACCGGATCTGGAGTATCGGGAGAAGATGGAGTGATCAGGGTCTGCTTCATTACTTAAGAGTAGCCCTTCTGAAAATCTTCTCTCCTGAAACCTGGAAAGAGTTCTGGGAAGATTTCTACC
>JAPLGF010000152.1 GCA_026390275.1 Candidatus Atribacteria bacterium | reverse complement strand
GTGAAAAATCCCGAATGGTTTGATGTGATCGTAACCGATAACTTATTTGGGGATATCATCACCGATCTAGGAGCCATGATTCAGGGTGGAATGGGAATCGCCGCCGGCGGAAACATCAATCCCCAGGGGGTGTCGATGTTTGAACCCATTGGAGGCTCTGCTCCCAAATACACCGGAATGAATGTGATCAATCCTTTAGCAGCAATCTGTGCGGCACAAATGTTGCTCGAAACCGTGGGAGAAACCAGTGCCGCCGAAGGAGTGGAAAAAGCAGTGATTTCCGCACTGGAATCGGGGAAAATCAAGAGCATGGGTGCGGGGAAGATGGGCCTTTCCACCCAGGAAGTTGGAGACCTGGTTGCCTCTCTAATATAGAAACCACCCCTTTGGATATTCTCAGAAAATACCGTGGGTCATGACAAGTTCAAGGTTTTGTACCAAAGGCATGTAATATAGATACCTTAAAATAACAATCATACCACCATTCTCCATTTCTCTGGTGGGGTCAGAGATGGGCATGGTTGTCTGATTACTCCAGTGGCGTTCCACCCTCCTGTGAAGGGACAGAACCCGATGATGTTGAGCTGGAAGATGATTCCAGGGGAGTACCACCTTCGCTGGAGGGAGCGCCACTGGTGGTGATGCCAGGGGAAGTGACCACCACGCCATGACCGCCCTGGAGGGTAGGTTTTTGCTTGATATCAGCTATAAAATTCTGGATTTCTATTTCTGCCATGTTTAGATTGTTGTACTTCTTAAGTACTACTACCAACTTTCCGGCAATGCGCTGGGGATCGATACCATCTCCGCACGCCCGTTCGATGAGGCGGGTCATGCTGCTTATTTCTTTGTCTCCCGGGTTTTTCGCGACAAACTCCCGAATGATGCTCCCCGCCTGCTGAGGCTTCACGCCCATCTCCAGCAAAGAAGACAGGGAATCAACCACTTGCTTCACCCGGTTCCCATCGTGAGAAGCGGTTCTTTGGAGAACTTCTTTCACCACCTCAGAAGGAACCGCCCATTCAATGGAAATGGCGAGATCCTGGAGCAACGCTTCATCGCCTGATCCCCCCGGATCCACTTCATCGAGAATCTTTTTTGCTTCCACCAGAGAATCGGCCTTTTTCCCCAGGCTCTTTACAATATTGTAAG
Organism: Candidatus Atribacteria bacterium; assembly: GCA_026390275.1. Classification (GTDB taxonomy): domain Bacteria; phylum Atribacterota; class Atribacteria; order Atribacterales; family Atribacteraceae; genus JAPLGF01. The sequence continues at coordinate 3,053 of JAPLGF010000152.1, read as the reverse complement.
GACGGACATTTTTTCGTAATCCTTCTTTGAGTTTGAGGACAATCGGTTCAGTGGAAAGGCCTATCTGTTCCAGGTTTTTGACCATTTCCCCTACCCGGTCCAAAAGATACGCCTGGTCTTCGTTGGTGTAAGCAGAGGAACCCTGGATGAGGCTGTTGACATCTTCACTCGCAAAAGCAGTACCACCGGCAAAAAAGAGGAATAAAAGAAGAAAAACAAACCACTTCTTCATCGCGAACCGCCGTTTACCACCAGCACAGAATTCACCCCACCAAAACCATCGAAGACTTGCCGGGGGGAATCCGGATCGGGAACCCACTCGTTCCCGTCAACAACAAAAGCATACTGATACTTCCCTGGTTTGACTCGCAGGGTGACTTTCCAGGAACTATCACTCACCTTTTCCATTTGCATGGAATCCCAATCACTGAAATCACCAGCAACGGCAACCGTCTTGGGGTTCTGTGAGGAGGAACAGAAAACCAGCTCTACCCGCCGGTATCCGTAGAGATTCGATATTTTAAACTGGGGAAAGAGAGGAAGGTCGGTCAAAAAAACCAGAGCGAGAAACGCAACAGCCAGAGCAGCAACTGCCAGTTTCTTAAAACCAGCAAAAACAAACACCCTCTGGGATCCCGCCGCAATCCGATGCATCACCCGCATCGAAAAATCGGGGGAAACATTCATTTTTGGAAGTTGCTCTATGTATCGAACCAGTTGATTCTCTCGATCATCCATACCCATCGCCTCACAGATGTATACGAAAACGAGGGGTGGATGTTTCACAAAAAATATTCTTCAATCCAGGTAGTTTCGAAGGTTTTCCTGTAGTTTTTTCCGTGCCCGATGTAGATACGTTTTGACCGTACCGACGGGAAGACCGGTGATGTCAGAAATCTGTTCATAGGACAGATCGTCAATGTGCCGAAGAACGATGACTTCCCGGAATTTCAGAGGGAGACTTTTGATGGCTTCTTCTAAGTGTATTCGGAGCTCCTGGTTCAGAACGATTCCATCCGGACTGAGGAAAGAATCCTGCGGGATGAAGTCTTCGAGTTCGCTGTCCTCTTCATCTCCCACCGGACCTTGCAGAGAAAAGAAGAAGAACTTTTTTCGGCGAAAGAAATCCCGACAGACATTGAGAGCAATCCGGTAGACCCAGGTGGAAAACTCGTAGGAATCATCATATTTCTTCAAAGAAGAATAAGCCTTGGTAAAGGTATCCTGTGCCAGATCTTCTGACTCTTGCCTCATCCGAACCATGCGAAATATATAGTTAAAGATCTGTTTCTCATACTTACGAACCAATAAGCAAAAAAGGTCGGTATCTCCGTTCAACACTTTGGTGATTATTTCTCGATCGGTCTTATCTACCATGTCCACTTACAAAACGGTATCCTTGAGCAGATCAATCCGGAACTGGGCACTATTGATGAGAGAGGTTCCATCTGCCCATTGAGCACCGGGATATTTCCGGATGATGTCATTGTACGTTTCGTAAGCCTCCAGAGATCTCCCCAATTTTTCCAGGCAGAGACCCTTATTAAACATAGACGCCGGTACAATGAGAATCCCATTGTACCAGGTACCGTTGGGATAATAAGAAATCGATTTCTCGAACGCCGTGAGGGCGTCCTGATAATCCTCCCGGCGGTACCTGGAAGCCCCTTCAAAGTACTGAGCGTCATCCGCCAGGTCATTATCTGGATACCGGGTGACGTATTCGGCAAACAGCGTCGCCGATTTATAGTACAGTTCAGATTTATAATAGCAATGCGCTAACCCATAAATTGATTTTCGTTCCACGTCTCCTCCAAAGGGACGGGCCAGCTCATAGACCACCTTGGCGTCTTGATACGACTCCATAATATAATAACAGTCTCCCATTTCGGCATACGATGGACCGACAAATTCACTCTGAGGATAATTATCGACCAGTTTCCGGTATGCAGTAATGGCATCCCCCCAGCGGGATTGACCCTGTCCGTAACTTTTCGCCAACAGGTACTGTCCGTCATCAGCAAAAAAACTTTCGGGATAGCCATTCACCAGGGAGGAAAGAAACGGAATGGAATCGGCATATTCTCCCAGATAAAAGAACGATGCTCCTTTAATAAAAAGAACATCGGAATAAAATGAGCTGGTCGGAAAACGGGTCAGGAAGGAATCCGATTCCTCTTTGCTCCGTTCATAGAAACCATACTGGTAGAGGGAAAAGATCGAATTCCGGACGTTCTCGTCGGTTCCTGGCAAGAGGGAAATCGTTCCCTCCGGGGAAAGCGAGACCCTTCCATCCTTGATAATGGTGACCTTTTGAAAGGCACTGGCATATCCGGACCCAGAGAAAAACACATACTGATCCCCCGCTGGTACGTTTTCGAGCAGGAAATGACCGGAAACGTCGGTCAAGGCCACCATTTCTCCCACTTCCACTTTCACCCCGGGAAGGGGACCATCCCCCCCGTTCACCGTTCCCTGCAACGACCCCTTTTCCAGGGGATTGAGCCCGATACAACCGGTTAACACGAGAAAGAGAAAAACCGGGATGAGGAGAAGATATTCTTTCCTTTTCATTCCACATTTCCCCCCAATTTTATAAACTCATCTTCGGCACGTCTATACACAATACTCTCTTTCGGTTCATTCTTCAAAATATATTCCAGTTCCGTCCTGGCTTTTTCTGGTTCCCCCTTTTTTTTATAATTCAATGCCGCGTAATAACGGACTTCGATGTTACCCGGCTCCCGATCCAAAATAGCTTGAAAAGTTTGTTGCGCTTTATCTAGCTCTCCTATTCTATAATAAACATAGCCAAGATGCAGCAAGTAAACGCTATTCTCCGGGGAGAGTACCAGGGCTTTTTCCAGTGCTTCCCTGGCTTCTTTCCATTCGCTGACGCCGGGCGCATCGCTCCTTACTTCATGAATATACGCTAAACGGAACCAGGCGATTTCATCCTGTGGATTCTTCTCCACATAATTTTCAAACGCCTTGATGGCCTTTCCAGAAATCCGGAAAGCTTTATAGTAATCTCTTTTTTCCATCAAAATGAG
>JAPLGF010000328.1 GCA_026390275.1 Candidatus Atribacteria bacterium | reverse complement strand
TATCGTTCCTCCTTCTCGCTCTATCCTTTTCAACGTCCAGAAAAGGGCACTTTTGGGGAATAAAACAACCGTTGCTCTTCCGTTCCCAGAGCAACGGTGCAATTCTAACAGCATTAATAGGGGATGTCAATTATCCCGAGGAACCAGACGACTCTCTTTTTGTTGTTTTTTATTCTCATCGATCTACGGTGTAAATTTATGGTTGCCTATTCTTCAGTCTTGGTATCATCGTTTCCGTTCTCATTCTCATCATTGAGTTCATCACCGCCAATATCTTGATCTTCATCTTCCTCGGTATCTTCCTGGGGATGAAGGAGATCTTCAATATCAAAATCCTCCTCGGAGGCTAAAAGATCTCGGAGACCGATTCGTTCTTCTTCGAGGAACTCCCGGGGGGGTTTTCCACCCTCGGGTACTTCCATTTCCAGCTCAACGTTACGATAGCGGGAAAATCCCGTACCAGCGGGGATGATTTTCCCAATGATGACATTCTCTTTCAGACCGACCAATTCATCAATCTTTCCCTTGATGGCAGCATCAGCTAAAACATGTGTCGTTTGCTGGAAGGAAGAAGCGGAGAGAAAACTTTCGGTGGCCAATGACGCCTTGGTAATTCCCAGAACGACGGGTCTTCCAGTGACCACTTGCTTAATACCCGGCAGAAAAACCACGCTTTGTACCAGGCTTTTCTCTTCCTTGATGGTCGTTTCATTCCTAATAAGAATATATTCAACATTATCTTCCGCCATTTTAAGGACCGCGTCCCGATCAATTACTTCTCCGGCTTTCACCACCACAGTATTGAGCGGCCCGAACGAGATATTCTGAGCGGCGATCTTTCCAATGACCCCTCGTTCCAAAAGCTCACTCAGACGACCTTCGATCGAGAAGAATCGACCATCCACTAAAGGTACTTCCTTCACCCCCTCAACCACCAAACGCCGGGCGACTGCCCGGCTGATGGGTTGACCGGACTGAATGATTAGATCACCGGTTTGAGGGCTCAAAATGTCCTTCACGACCTCTTTTCCCAGGATTTCATCCCGGAGTTCCCGGATGAGAGTTTCCTTCACCGGGAAAGATTCCACGTCCTTCCAAAGAACAACAGAAGTGACTTCATGACTCTGGAGGATGGTGATGGACTGGGAATCCAGCTTGGTATTGGCCGGGATAACCACGTTCTGAGTCTTTTTATCAAGGACATCTTCTGCCAGAATCGATCCTTTTAACTTTTCCCAGGTGGATTTCTCTCGGATCTTCATGACCATGGGACCGAGTGCGGTGAGATGTTCCAGAACACTTTCAGTAAAGAGATCACCAGATTTCACCACGTTTTTCCCTTCCGGGTTTTTGATTTCTTCCACACAAATCTGGTTGAGAATCTCCGACTTCAGGGATCGATATCCCCGGATAATCTTATAGGTTTCGGTTTCACTGATCACATAGAACGGTTTACTATCAACCGAAAGGATGAGTTTCAGTTTTTCTTCATCGAGTGCTTCTCCTTTTTGAGCAATGACCTCATTGGACAGGTCACATACCGGATCTCTTAAAACCGCTCCTGTAAAAAGATCCTGGGCTCGTTCCAGAACCTGACGGTTTTCTTCGTTGATCCGGTTATTGGCTCTTTCAAAGTCCTCGATATAGACCAGTTCTCCGGAAAGCAAATCAGTATCACCGGAATTTTCCACCATGACTTTGTTTAAACGGGCAATCTGTCGGACAATGGTCTCGATGTGTTTATCATTGATATTTACACCCTGGGAGAGATAGACCAGCTGGATTTCCTCCACTAAATGGCTCTGGACCGCCCGAACTCCTTTGATTCGGAGAATATCCCGGGGATTGATTGGTCCGAGGGTGAGCCGGTCACCAGCGGATACTGCACCACCTTCCGATACTTTTATCCGGATGTCTTGGGGAACCACATACGCCCGGACAGTTTGATCCTCTTCATCGTCCGTCGGTTTCACTGAGATTTTCCGACGATTTCCTACTACCTCTATTTTCTCCACTACTCCATCGACCTCAGAAAGGATAGCAGCTTTCTTGGGCTTCCGGACTTCAAAAAGTTGTTCGACACGGGGTAAGCCCTGGGTGATATCTTCTCCGGCAATCCGAATCCCTCCGGTATGGAAGGTCCTCATGGTGAGCTGAGTTCCCGGTTCACCGATGGATTGAGCGGCAACGATTCCCACCGCTTCGCCGATATCCACCCTCTTGCCGGTGGCTAAGTTTCTACCATAACACTTGGCACAAACACCATAACGGGAACGACAGGTCAGGACGGAACGTACAAAGAGTTGCCTGATTCCGCGCGCCTTGAGCTTTTTAATTGTTTCCTCGTTAATTTCCTCGCCGGCCGGGAGAAGAACCTCACCACTCGATTCATCGATAATGTCATGAAGAATACTGCGGCCAAGAATCCGTTCTTCGAACATTTCAATAACATTATCATTTTCATCCTTGAGATCACCGATGAGAATCCCGTCATCAGTACTACAATCCACTTCCCGGATGATCATATCCTGGGCTACATCCACCAGGCGGCGGGTGAGATATCCCGACTTGGCAGTCCGGAGGGCGGTATCGGCCAACCCTTTCCGGGCTCCATGGGTCGAAATGAAGTACTCCAGAACTCCCAACCCTTCCCGAAAATTCGCCCGAATAGGATATTCAATGATTCGGCCGGAG
>JAPLGF010000274.1 GCA_026390275.1 Candidatus Atribacteria bacterium | reverse complement strand
GGTCCGATCAGGCTGGTGATTCGTCCGGGCAGGACGGCGAGATCAAATCGATACACGGCGGTGAGCCCTCCGAACTCCATGGTGACCCCCTTTGTTTCGAGAAGTGGCGTGTTGCTCCGGGGTGATTTCGGGTGAGTGCCGGTCATTTCACTGACCAGACGGCAACCCTGCTCGATCAGGAGATCTTCGTTCTCCGGCAAATTCTTGATCCCCAGACCCTGGATACCCACTTCCGTTCGCTTCCGGGGCCACAGACCGGTTGGTCGGAAGATCATCATGACCATGAGGGCGAGGCCGAAAAAGAGCAATCGGAAGCTGGCAAACTGGCGGAAAATCTCGGGGAAGACCACTATGGTGGCGGCCCCCACGATGGTTCCGGGAATGGAACCGAGACCCCCCAGGAGCACAATACAGAACAAAAGAGCGGATTCCATGAACAGGAAACTGTCCGGCGAGATGATCATCATCTTGGAAGCGTAAATATTTCCGGTGATCCCGGCAAGAGCGGCACCTAAGACAAAAGCCAGGAGCTTGTAGGAGCGGACATCCACTCCGTTGAGTTCGGCAGAGATTTCATCCTCCCGGATATAATTCCAGGCCCGGCCCACCCGGGAACGTTGGAGGCGGAGGAGCCCGATGATGGAAAGGCCGATCACCACCCAGATGAAAAAGTAAAATTGCGTGGAGGAAAGAATGGAAAAAGGTCCGATGGTGGGATTCCCGATCCCGGTAATCCCGTTGGGTCCGTTGGTGATTTCACCCGGGTTGTTGTTGATGGCGATGCGGACAATTTCCCCGATTCCGATGGTAACGATACACAGGTAATCCCCCCGCAGGTGGATGACCGGTGACATCGCTACGTAGGCAAAGCCCCCAGCCAGGACAGCACTCAGGGGGAGCAACCACAGCACCGGAATATTGAAGGCGGTATTCAAAATGGCGGTGGTATAAGCACCAATGGCGTAAAAGGCGGTGTGACCAAGATCAAAGAGTCCCACTTCACCCAGAACAATGTTGAGGCTCAGGCCTAAGAGAACGTAAATGCCCACGAAGAATGCCACGTCGATCCAGTAGTCGTTGATTAAAGGAAGATACGGAAAGAGGATGAAACCAAGCAACACCACGGCAACCAGGATGGTGGTACGGGAACGGTACTGCCGGGAGGTGGGTCCGGGTTTTCCTGAGGAGGGGAGGTTCGACTGCGCGGAGGTGATACGATCGGTGATCCGTTGGGTGAGGTCCACGCCGTTACACCTTTTCTGCCATTTTTTCGCCGATCAGCCCGTTGGGACGCCAGATGAGCACCATGATGAGGACGAGAAAGATGAAGACATCCTTCCAGGCTCCCCCTCCCGGAAAGTAGCCGGCAAAAAGAGTTTCCAGAATCCCCAGGAGAAGTCCTCCGATCATGGCTCCCGGAATGTTCCCGATTCCCCCCAGGATGGTGGCGGTGAAGGCTTTTAAGCCATAGTTCCACCCCATGTTGAACTGGATGGAACGGTAGTACATCCCGTTCATGACTCCCGCCAGACCCCCCAGGGCGGGACCCAGAGCGAAGATGAAGAAGATGACCTTGCGGATGTCGATCCCGAGAAGGGTGGCGGTTTCCCGGTCCAAAGCAGTGGCTCGGACTGCCGCCCCAAATGCGGTCTTCTCCACGATATAGTAAATGAGGAACATGAGGAGGAACGAAAGACCCAGGATGAAGACTTTGAGGATGGTGACGTGGACTCCGAAGAGGTTGAAGGCGAGTGATGGCACTGTTTCGCTGGGATAGGCCTGGAAGCGCGGTCCCCAGATGGCCATGATGCCGTTCTGAAGGAAGATGGACATCCCGAGAGCGGAGACCACCAGGGGGAGCCGTCCGGCCGGGTACACCGGGCGGTAGGCCACTTTTTCCACCAGGATCCCGGCGATACCGGTCCCGGCGAAGGCGAAGAGAATGGCGGAGGCCATCCCTCCCCAGACTCCGAAGTGAGTGGTGATCCAGCTGGATCCCCAGATTAAAAAAGTGTACCCGAGATAGCTCCCAAAGGCGAAGAGGTCACCGTGAGCGAAATTGATGAGTTTCATGACGCCATATACCATGGAATATCCGAGTGCGACCAGGGCGTAAAATGATCCCACCGTGAGTCCATTAACCAGTTGTTCGAAAAAAGTGCCCATCGGTGACCTCTCCTTTATCTTGTGCTACTTTGCTGCTGGTTTATAGAGTTCGAGCTTTCCTTTGTCATTATAGACATACATGGCATACGGAATATCTTTCCGGTCTCCGCGATCGGTGAAGAATATCTTTCCGGTGACTCCTTCGGCAATTGTCATGGAATGCATGGCGTCAGCGATGGCCTGGGTGTCGGTGGAACCGGCGTTCTTGATAGCCCGCACCAGGGCAAAGAGTCCATCAGCCGCGTAAATCGGCCAGGGAGAAGACGGAATGTCACCATACTTGGCCTTATAAGCATCCAGGAACACCTGGGAAATAGGGGTATTGATATCCTGGGGCATTGGTTCCTGGGTCATGAGAGTCTCCTTGGCATATTCGAGTCCGGCGATCTTCACGAAATCATCGTTCGGAACCGCGTTACTCCCCACGAACGGAATGGTGATCCCTGCTTCTCTCCCCTGCCGGACGAGCAGTCCCGCTTCCGGGTAGTAGGCAGTGTAGTACCACACGTCGGGGTTGGTTTCCCGCAGCTTGGTAATGACGGCACTGTAGTCTTTCTCCTTGGGAGTGATGGCATCGTAGTAAACAATTTCTGCTTTTCCTTCTTTTATATAGGGCTCTAAGCTTTTCCTGGTTTCTTCTGCCACCCCCTTCCCGTAAGTCTGGTTATCGTGCATGAGGGCGATCCGTTTCCAACCCATCACTTCCACGGCGAATTTGGCGAAAAACTGTCCCTGTGAATCATCCCGCCCGCAGGTCCGGAAGAAGAACGGCCGCTGTTTGCTCATGGTGAGCCGCACCGCGGTGCACCCGTAACCGACCGACACCATTTTGCTCCGGTCATAGAGGTCTGCTGCCGGTTCGGTGACTGAGGACCCGTAACTGGCAATTGCCGCCACCACTTTCTGAGAGATGAGCTTCTGTGCGGCCAGGGCGCTGTCCTTGGGATTCGAGGCGTCATCGGCGATGACGATCTGAATCGGTTGTCCATTTATTCCGCCATTTTTATTGATTAGCTCCGCTGCCGTTTCCACGCATTGCTTCGCCATCAATCCTTCAATGGCGTAATCCCCGGTGATCGGTGCCTGCAACCCGATAATGATCGGATTATCCGCTGAAAAAGCTCCTCCGGTAAAAAGGACAAAAAACAATGTTGTTGCGAGTACCACCCCTAAAAAATTCTTCATTTCATACCCCCCTTTTGAATGGAACATCTGTTTTGACTTTCTTCAACCGTTCCATTATAGCAAAATTGAAAAGGGTTTTTAACGTCTCGGGGACACGGTATCCTGAATTTTTTTTCTATAACAAAAGGCACTCACCCCGAAGAGTGAAACAATTGTAAAAATTGCCGATTGTATAGAGTGAAAGAAAAAAATGAATCATTTATCATTTACCAAGAGATGAGAGATGAGAAGAATGATAACCGTTTTTATGAAAAGATGGTTTTTTTCCTTTGTTCCCGGCAAAAAAAACATCCTGATCGTTCTCATTGCCCTTATCGGGGCGATCAGCGGGATCCTGGTTGCTTCCCGGTACCTCATCCTGGACAGCTTTGCTGAACTGGAAAAGAACGAGGTCGCCCGGAATGTTCAGCGTGTTTTGAGTGCTATCACCGATGACATCGAGACCCTGCACCAGATTGGTGAAGACTGGGCTTCCTGGGATGATACCTATCAGTTCATGGGGGATCGCAATGAAAACTATATCCAGTCCAATTTGGTGGATGAAACATTCCTTACCCTGAATTTGAACCAAATGGTTTTTGTAAAACCCGGCGGCCAGATTCTCTTTTCGAAAGCGATGGACCTTGCCAGTAAACAAACCAGGCCGGTACCGGCCAACCTTTTGGAGTTTCTCGCCACCCATAATCTCCTGGATCGCTCCCCGGAAAATGGGGGGAAGTGGTCGGGTATTCTCCTCCTTTCGGAAGGTCCGCTCCTGGTGACCATCCAGCCGGTACGTACCAGCCAGGAACAGGGTCCGGTGGCGGGGACCCTCATTTTTGGGAGATTTCTCGATCGTTCCGCCATCGGTGATCTCCAGCAAAAAACCCATTTATCCCTGAATTTGCTGACTTTCAACTCCCCTTCCCTCCCTTCTGATGTTACCGCCCTTCTTCCTCAGCTCCCGAAAGATTCGACTCCGGTGGTTCGTCCCCTCGACGGGAGCATGGTAACCGGGTATGCCCTGATCCCGGATATTTTGGGAGAACCGGCTCTCATCCTCCGTGTAGATCAGTCCCGGGATATTTACCGGCAGGGAAGGCGGAGCGTTCTCTCCGGAGTGAGGAACGGTACCGGAAGCTGTTTGCCCGCATCGGAGAAGGGTTTGCAGTTTTTCAATGTATTGATCTGTCAACGGATCGTATCCCGGTTCTCTGCTTCCACGAAATGAACCAGGCTTTTGAGAAAATGATGAATCTGGTGGGAAAAGACGTTCGGGGAAAAGATGCTTTCCCCCTCAGTCTCCTGAGTGAACCCTCCTGGTTGGACCGGTGCATTGACGTCATCCGGACCGGGGAGGTGAACCATTTTCTTGTCGTTCTGAAGCATTCCCAACGAGCCTATGATGTGTTGGCTTTTTGTTCCAATGCCAATCAGGTGGCGACCATCTGGGCTGATGTTACCGAGAAGAAACGAGCGGCGGAACAGGTCCAGTATTTAGTGGAGCATGATAATCTGACCGGGCTTTACAATCGGACATTTTTTGAGAAGGAAGCCCAGCGGGCAGACACCGATCAGAAATATCCGCTTTCCATCATCATGGGAGAAATCACCGGTTTAAAATCAGTGAACGAAGGATTAGGCCACGGAGAAGGTGATGTCCTTCTGATCAAAGTTGCAGATATCATGGAAAGATCATGCCGCAAGGACGATCGGGTGGCCCGCTGGGAAAATGACTCTTTCATCATTCTTCTCCCGGCTACTTCCCGGGAAGTAGCACAGCAAGTCTGTGAACGTATCCAGGAATCCTTCCGGAAAAATGTTGATTGTCTGATCCAGGTCGGTCTGGTGCTGGGATCTGCCACTAAAAACAATCCTCAGCAGCTTCTGACCGACCTTTTGAAAACCGCTGAAGGGAATATGTACCAGAACAAACTCTCCGGTCTCAACTTCCAGATCCACCGCACCCGGGATATCTTCTAAAAAATGGGAAAGGAGTTAACATTCAGCCATTTCCCAGCGGGTACTTTCCTGCTTCCTGGTACATGGCGATGACGTTCTCGGGGGGGACATCGGGTTGGATGTCGTGGACAGCGGTGAGGATGTAACCGTCGGGACCAAGCTCACTGATGCGTTTACGCACTTCCCTGCGCACCTCATCCGGAGTTCCCAGGGGGAGCACCCGAGTGGTATCGACCCCGCCCCAGAAACAGAGGTCCTTCCCGAATTGTTCCTTGAGTTTCCGGGTATCCATCCCCTGGGCCGAGACCTGTACCGGATTCAAGATATCCACTCCTGCTTCCATAAGATGGGGAATGAAGTTGATAATACTCCCGCAGGAGTGGTACAGGAGCTTCGCATGCGGGGCCAGCTTTTTCAGGTTTTTAAAGTATTCCAGGTGATAGGGGAAGATCATATCCCGGTAGGTTTTAGGACTCATGATCACATTCTCGGCGGTGGCGAGATCATCACCCACGAAGATCACATCGACGAATTCCCCTACCTCTTTCAGCAGGAGTGAGTATCGCTGGAGCTGATACTGATACATCCCTTCGATCAGGGCGGTGGCAAAGTCAGGGTTAATCACCAGGTCCATCAGAAAATTTTCAAATCCCCGCAAATACCAGCACGGCTCGAAGATCCCGGTATCGATCATATCGCCCACCAAGAGATAATTCTTCTCCCGGTGGAGTTTTTCTGCCCGCTCCCGCAAACCGGTGAGATCCATACTCTTCGTCGGATCCGGCCACTGGTATTCCCCCAGTTCCTCCCGTGACTTTCCCGCCAGGGGATGAGCGATCATATCGTAGTAGAGTCCATCCACCGGCTTCCGGTAGGTGATCCCGAATTCACTCACAAACATTGTCTCATCGATGACAGTATTCTGAACCACTGGCTGGGGGTGAATCCCCCGGGTATCTATCTCAAAAAATTGCAGGATTTCTTCATCCACAAACACTACCTGAAAATTTTCCATCATTAACCGGGTTTCCTTCTCGACCCCCAGTTTCTGTTTCAACGCCTCATACGCCTTCTTCGTCATGGTGGTACAATTCGTCGTCCCCAGATCCTTGGGGATCCGATCCGGCACCTGATGTCCCAGTGCCATGAGTACTCTTTCCCGTGATGTCATAAGAATACCTCCTTTCATATTGACCCAGAAAATACATTAAAAAGATGTGGAATTGTGGAATTGGAAAAGACCACCTGGAAAATGATGTTGAGATGCGGGCCAGCGAAAAGCCTTGACTTGAAAGGATTTTTTTATGAAAACACCCCTCCTTTTTGGTAGAATTGACCTGGGAAATAAACCAATTTTCAAAAAGAGAGAAACGCCTTCGGGTCTATCCTACCAGAAAATTGGGAAAATGAAAGGATTCTATCCGAGGGGGGATATTATTGAAAAAGCGTATACTTGGTAAAACAGGACTTCATGTGAGCAGGAAGACGGCTTCCCCAAAAAAAGTTGGAATAAAAGCCGGGTTAATCAAATTCTTCCCCCGGATTCTGACCCAGCAACTTCTACCATGATAATTACCTGGCGTGAAACATGGAGTTACCAAATATTGCCGACCTTATTTCCCAACAATATCCTGACGGTTTTGACTTATTTCTATCAACCCTTTTAAAGCAAGAGATTCCTTTTCTTTTTATAACAACGGATATGATAAAGAGGAAGTCCATCAAAAGGTTATTCAGCTCATTAATAATGGAAAATTAGATGCTGTCTTTTCCAACTCAAGAACTCAGCAACTCAACATCATTTTCAGTGAATATTTGAAAAGGAGGAGAATACTATGAAACGGTTACAACCTGAACTCCCCCGGGAAATATATGAATTCCCGGAAGGAAAAATTCGGCTGATCAACTGGCGGGAGGTAGCACCCATGGAACTGGGGAATTGGGCCGGTCTACATGGGGAAATGGAGACGGAGCTCATCGTATGCCGGGAAACTGCTGGTTCGAAACTCACCGTCATGGGGCGTTCGGTCTTTTATCCCGGTTCTTTCCACGATCCCCACATTCATCTCTTTGCCGAGGAGTTCATTTACTGCTTGAGCGGGAAGGCCATCGCCGGGGGTCAGAATAAAGAGTATCTCTTTACTCCGGGTGACGTCCAATTTGCAGCCATTGGGGAAACGCACTGGCTTCGGAATCCCTTCCCCGAGCCCCTGGAGTTTATCTGGGTGTATACCGGTGTCTCCATGCCAGATGAGAGCGGTTACTCCACCCCGGATCTTTTTGCGGCAGCCAATACTATCGTCGAAAAAAACGAAATTCCAAAGTGAGGGGGGAAACCATGGACGATTTAATGGAAAAAGCAAAAAATATTCACTCCCTCTTTGGTTTACCGGGAAAGGTCGCCCTGGTGACCGGTGGAGGAAAGGGTCTGGGGGAAGCCATGTCCCTGGCTTTAGCGGGCGCGGGAGCGGATGTGGTCATTGCCGGTAAAACCCTGGCCAATGCTCAGCGGGTGGCGGACCGGATTTCGGAAATGGGCCGTCGCTCTCTGGCAGTAGAGGTGGATGTGCGGGAGGCGGATCAGGTGACCCGGATGATCTCCACGGTGGTCAAGCAGTTTAAACGTCTCGATATTCTGGTCAACAACGCCGGTGTTGCCGATGTCAAGCCCATCACCGAGTTCCCCCTGGACCGGTGGGAATACATCATGGATGTGAATGTCAGGGGGACCTTTCTCTGCTCCCGGGAGGCCGCTAAGGTCATGCTCCCGCAGGGAAAGGGCAAAATTATCAACATTTCCTCGCTCCAGGGTTCCGCTGGTCGGGCCGGAGATCCCGCCTACGCCGCCAGCAAGGCAGCGGTCAACCTTATGACCATGTCCATGGCCTGCGAGTGGGCGAGTCAGGGTATTTGCGTCAATGCCATCGCCCCTACCTGGTGCTGGACTGACTTGACCGCTCCCTATCTTGGCAAAAGCCATTTTTACCAGGAACTGCAGCGGCGAATTCCTGCTGGGCGGGCAGGGAATCGGGAAGATCTTTTCGGCATCGTTGTTTTCCTGGCTTCCGCTGCTTCGGATTTCATCAATGGAGCGGTGATTCCGGTAGACGGCGGGGCCATCGCGTGTGACGGTTTCCCGATCGTGCCATCGTAGGAAAAAATTCCGGAGGGGGTATGAGAAAAACCCCCTCCTCGCCTCTCTTTTCACCTTGGTAGAACACTTATCTACAGTTTTCTCCCACAATTCATACACATTCCACACCTTACACATTTTTTTGAGTCAATGGTTGGGAACCATTGAACCTTTTCACGAGGTTGACAGGTCTATTATACTATTCACAGTATTGTTGTACAATTTAACAATAAAGAAATAAAGGAATTTTTTTAATTGGTTGCATCGACATTTCCCTCCTCGAATATCAAAGTCAAAAAGTATTGGAAAAAGGATACCGGGGATTTAACCAAATCTTCATTTGTTGGAAGAATTCCAGTGTGGTTTATATGAACGGAGGCAGAAACAAATGGATCCATCAACCCTAATCCTGTATGGAGTGGTCATCGGGTGTCTGTTGATTTCTTTCAGTAAAGATCGGAAGAAAACCAGAGAGGTATTAATAAAAGCGTGGAAGAGTTTTTTTATGATTCTCCCGGCTTTCTTGACGGTCATATTTATCATGGGTTTTGTTGTAGTTTTTATTCCGGAAAAAACCATTGCGGTTTATATTGGAGAAAGGAGTGGATTTATAGGATATTTGATATCGTCACTGGTGGGAGCGATTACTCTTATCCCTGGTTTTGTCGCTTTTCCTATGGCTAAGATGTTGCTCGATAATGGAGCAGGTATCGCGCAGATGGCGGTATTTATCTCAACTCTCATGATGGTGGGAGTGGTGACTGCTCCCTTGGAAGCCAGCTTCTTTGGCTGGAAGGCAACCATCGGCCGGAACCTGATAGCTTATTTTTATTCATTCGTGGTTGGTTACGTTGTCTGGATGGTGGTACGCATATGAAAAATTCAAAAAACACCAAAAAGGTGAGCTGGAAAAGTTTTAACGGACTCAATGTTCTTATTATTTTCAGTGTGGTGGTCTTTCTTTTCTTTCCCCGGGAAGGAGCCCGGGTCTATCGGGTGGTGGGACAAAACATTCTCTTCATGCTGGAGATCATTCCGCCGATTTTTCTTTTGTTAGGTTTATTCGATGTCTGGGTTTCTCGGGAAAAAGTCACCCAGCATCTTGGCGATCGCTCCGGTTTAAAAGGAACCGGGATATCAATTGCTCTGGGAGCATTGGCAGCCGGTCCTCTTTATGCAGCTTTTCCCATTGCCGAGGTGATGCTCCGCAAGGGAACCAGTCTCCGAAATATTTTCCTCTTTATTGGCGCCTGGTCCACCATGAAAATACCAATGTTACTTTTTGAGCTTCAGAGTTTGGGCGCTCGTTTTGCTCTCACTCGCTATGCCATGTCATTCCTGGGAATATTTTGTATTGCCTTCTTTCTCGATAAATTGCTCCTGAGTGAGGATAAGCAAAATATTATCAAACGTTTAAAAGAATAGACCGTGAGAGGCGATGATAATCAGGATCAGTGGAAACCAATACTTTTTCGAACATAGAAATCACTCTCCTTTAAACATCCTTCGACGCAGCATACGCTGTTTTTTTCATTTCCCCCGCTTTCGGGAACCAGTGCTGGGTCCGGTTGGCGATGTAGACGAGACTCAACATGATCGGCACTTCCTCCAGGACCCCCACCACCGTGGCCAGGGCCGCACCGGAACTCAAGCCGAAGAGAGAGATAGCGACTGCCACCGCGAGTTCAAAAAAGTTACTGGCCCCGATCATACCGGCTGGAGCAGCAACGGAGTATTCCAGCTTCCAGGCCTTGGCCCACAGATAGCCGATGAAGAAGATGACATAGGTCTGGATGGTGAGGGGGATGGCGATGAGGAGAATGTGAAGCGGTTGCTTCAGAATCACCTCTCCCTGGTAGGAAAAGAGAATGATCAGGGTGAGGAGGAGCCCGATAATCGTCCAGGGTTTCAGGCTGGGGAGAAAATGCTCCTCAAACCAGGCGAGGCCTTTTTTCCGGATGAGATTCTTGCGGGTGTAATACCCCAGGGTAAGAGGGATCACCACATAGAGGACGACCGAGAGAACCACGGTATCATAAGGAATCTGAATTTTTGCTACTCCCAATTGATAGATGACGATAGGGGCATAGAGGAACAAAATGACGAGATCATTAATGGCCACCTGCACCAAGGTGTAAGCGGCATCGCCCTTGGTGAGGTAGCTCCAGACGAACACCATGGCGGTACAGGGAGCGGCCCCCAAGAGAATCGCTCCGGCCACGTACTGGCTCCCCAGGGCCGGTCCGATATAGGGGGCGAAGATGTATTTCAGGAACACCCAGGCAAAAAAGAGCATGGTGAAGGGCTTGATGGCCCAGTTGGTGACCAGGGTTACGATGAGGCCCTTCGGTTTTTTCATCGACCGCTTGATGCTCTGAAAATCGATCTGCAGCATCATGGGGTAGATCATGAGCCAGATGAGAATCGCGACCGGGATGGAGACCCGACTCACCTCGAGTTTCGAGAGTACTCTGGGAAAAGCCGGAATCCACTGCCCGATGATGACACCGAGGATGATACAGATCCCCACCCAGAGGGTGAGGTACTTTTCAAAGATACCCAGCGAACGTTCTTTCTCTTGCATAGTGAACTATCTCCTTTGCGAGGCAGGATAAGAGGGATGATCTTGCCTATTCTAAAATCATGTATTGTGAAGCCTTCATAATCCTAACTTTTCCCAGTTTCTCGACCTTCGGTCCCACGAGGTTTTCACCGTTGAGGTCAAAGAGGCTTCCAACCCCATCGGATTGCTGTCTGGGGTTACAGACTGCTTCCACCAGGAAATCGGTGGTTCCGGCTGGAACTTGAGAAGAGGGAGTGAAAAAAGCGGTGAATACCCCCTTTCTCACCTCGATCTTCCGTTTCAGAGTGACAGGAGTACTCGAATGAACTGTGATGGTGACGACAAGACGGGTCCCCACCGGGAGGTCGGT
>JAPLGF010000273.1 GCA_026390275.1 Candidatus Atribacteria bacterium | reverse complement strand
GACCGGAAACCAGTTTTCGATCCGGCAGGACGGTGCTGGTGTTATTACTTGGCTGATGGGATCTGGGTGGCCGGTGGAGGAATCAACAACGGTGGAATTGTCTATAGTTGGATGAAAGATATCGCCGGGGAAAGTGATTGTTGGGAGATCGACCTTCATCGTCCCCGCCCTCTCTTTCTTCCCTTTTTAGTGGGGGAAAGAAGTCCCAACTGGGATGCCTACGCCCGAGGGGTCCTCTTTGGACTCTCCTATTTTCATGATCGGGATGCTCTTATGCAATCCACTTTCGAAGCCGTTGCCTTTCGTATTCGTTCCATTGAAGAGATGCTCCAACGGGTTGTCGGAGAGCCTCACCGAGTCGTGGTGAGCGGCGGCTTTGCCATTTCCGAGAAAGGTTCTCGTGTCCTCTGCGACACATTGGGAGTCCCGGTTTTCTTGAGCTCCCTTCCATCAGCTCCTACCAAGGGTGCCTTTCTCCTGTCCCGCAAAGTACTGGGAGAAGTGACTACCCTGGATCAGCTCTCTCCCGACTATTTCCCGGACAATCCCCTCCTGGAACCCATCCCGGAACGAGTCCAGTTCTATACGGAGCTTTACCGCTTCTACCTGAAACTTTACCAGGCAAATGCCCCCCTTAGCTGAATAGTGCAGGAAGCGATGAAGGGGAGCAGTAAAGGATCCGGAAAACCACAGAAAGCCGGAAAGTGATGTGAACCGGTGTTTTCTTTCCTTGAATCCGCCCTGGAGCTGCAGAGGTGAACGTGAGTAGTCTCTGCCGGTTATCCGTTATATGATGGAGGGTGGATTGTTCACTGAAGAAGGGTGGCACCGCGAGGAAGCTCTCGCCCCTGTGGGGCGGGGGCTTTTTTTGTTTCTATTGCATTCGAGATCTATCAAAACCGTAATAAATGATAGAGAAAGTGTAGTTTCCGTTCCTGAACATGGAGGGGACGGTAACTATGGTAAAAGCTGAAAGGTTCCTAAGAATGGCTTCAGAAGGGGGTATAATCATGAAAACATCTTTTTTAATGACTCCAGGACCAACACAAGTTCCTCCCCGGGTTTCGCTGGCGATGGCGCAGGAAATCATCCATCATCGCCAGCCGGCATTCGGGAACATCTTAAAAAATGTTTCTGAGAAGTTGCAGAAAGTCTTTCAAACTCAGAATGATGTCCTTATTTTTCCTGGTGCTGGGACCGGAGCCATGGAAGGTGCAGTGGTTAATTTCTTTTCTCCTGGTGATAAGGTGGTTTTCGGTGTCATCGGAGAATTCGGAGACCGCTGGGCCAAAATTGCCGAGATATTTGGATTGCAGCCTATCAGGTTGGGCGGAGAATGGGGGAAAGCCGTCACCGCCCGTGATATCGACCTCCTCCTTTCCAGTGATGCCGGGAAGGGAGTGAAAGGTGTTTTCATTACCCACAATGAAACCTCGACCGGGGTCTATTCCGATTTGGAATCAATCGGTGAAGTATGCCGAAAACATAACGTACTCTTTCTCGTCGATGCGGTGAGTTCGTTGTTGGCCATCGATTGTAAAACCGACGCTTGGGGAGTGGACGTGGTGATCACTGCTTCCCAGAAGGCGCTCATGACCCCTCCCGGTCTCTGTTTCTTCAGTGTCAGTCCGAAAGCCTGGGAATACAACAAGGCTGCCAAATGTCCCCGCTATTATTGGGATTTGGCCAGTGCTTTGAAATCGCTCAAGAAACCCATGCCAGAAAATCCCTATACACCAGCTGTGACGTTGATTTTCGGTCTCAATGAAGCGCTGGATATGATCATGACCGAAGGGTTGGACCAGATATTCACCCGTCATCTCAAGTTGTCCAAGATGTTCCGTACCGGGGTGGAAACACTCGGTCTCGAACTCTTTGTGAAGGATGAAAAAATTGCTTCTCCCGCTGTCACCTCTATCATGATTCCCGAGGGAATTGAAGCCGGGAAGATCACTGGTTTCTTCCGCAACAACGGGATCGTCATCGCCGGCGGTCAGGCACAGCTCAAGGGGAAGGTTATTAGGGTGGGGCACTTAGGATATGTGGATGCTTTCGATATTTCCAACACCATCATCACTCTGGGACGAGCCTTCAAGTCGCAGGGTAAGGTTCTGAACGTCGAGGCAGCTGTTGCTAAGGCTTGGGAGGTGTATGATCGTGACTGAACAAATCCGTGTCCTCTGCGCATTCGGAGTTCCCGATGATATGGCCAGGCGTTTGAGCGAAGCCATTGGTCCGGTAACGGTTCTCAAGTCCGATGATGAGGCAGAAATCATCCGGGAGATTCAGGATAAGCACGTCTTTGTGGTTCGTTCTAAACCCAAAGTTACTCCTAACATCATCGAAAATGCCCCGGTCCTGAAAGTCGTGTCTAGACCAGGAGTGGGGACCGATAATATCGATAAAGAGGCTTGCAAGAAGAAAGGGGTACTGGTCATGAATACCCCGGAAGCTTCCGCTTCCAGTGTAGCGGAACTGACGGTGGGTCTCGCCCTCAGCTTACTCCGTTACATCTATACCACCTGTGCCCTCTTGAAAAATGGAGACTGGGCCAAGAGCAAATACACTGGACGAACCATCGATGGGAAGGTCTGGGGTGTCCTCGGTTTCGGAGGTATTGGGCGGAAAGTGGCCGATATCGTGAAAGTTATGAATGCCCAGGTTGTGGCATACGATCCCTATATTCCTGATGAGGAGTTTACGAAAAGAGATGTCAAACGTGCCCTCCGCCTGGAGGACCTCTTGGCAATGAGTGATATTCTCTCCCTTCACGTCGTCATCAACGATGAAACGCGGGGGATGATTTCCGAGAACGCCATCCGGCAGATGAAGAAAGGATCCTATATCATCAACACCTCCCGGGGGAAAGTTATAGATCAGAAAGCACTCTTTGCTGCCCTGGAAAGTGGACACCTTGCCGGAGCGGCCCTGGATGTTTTTGAGACGGAACCACCCACCGACAACCTGTTCCTGTGCCAGAAAAACCTGATTTGTACCCCCCATATCGGTGGATCCACTGAAGAAGCTTTCATCAATGCCACGGATATCATGATACGCAAGCTCCGGGACTTATTGCGACCCGGAGAAGGTGGTCCCATCGGGGACTGAAGAGATCTTTTAAATCCTCCCTCACCTCCACTGATCTCTTTTATTTCCCTTTCTTCATGGGAAGGGCAAGGGAAGGATGGGGGAGTCATTTATGAAAAGACAACCATGCCAATTTTATGTACCACCAGAGTAATGGAAAATCGCCCTTTTTTCCGAAGTAGTGTGGTTGTCTTTTCGTCAATGTTTTTTCTTTTACCTTTTTTATCCTACCCCGTAGGTTGATTTTTCGGAGATAGTACATCATGAAGTCATTTGAAATTTTGGATCATACTGCGGATATCGGAATTGCAGGTTGGGGGATAAGTCTCCCGGAACTCTTTGTGCACATGGCCCAGGGTTTGTTCTTTTTGATTGCTGATCCTCCTGCGATTTCTAATTCTTTTGAAACCCTGGTGGAGGGAGAAGGTAACGATTACGAAGATCTCTTAGTGACCTGGCTTAATGAACTTCTTTATGTCTATGACGCGGAGCAGGTCTATCTCCAGGGTTTTGAGATTGAGGAAATCGGTCAGTACTTCATCAAATCACGAGTAATGGGAGTACCACTCCACACCCTTTCCAAACCCGTCAAGCGCACTGTTAAAGCGTGTACCTATTACGCTACGAAAGTGGAGGAATCCATACCCGGCGTCTGGAAGGCAGAAGTCTATTTTGATATCTGAGTGAAAAAATGTTGACCTGTCTGCGTGCCACGCACAGGCAGATGTGTTGAATTGAAGTGACTCACGTCATAAGAGCCCCTTCGTCCACTTTAAAAGGTGAAGGTGGATTGAGGAATTTTTGAGGTTATACCATGTCAGAAATTTGGAATGGACCGTTCAGAAGAATTGATAACTGGCGATGGATGATTCCCCGGGAATACAAAAAAGGGATGCTCACCGATGGGTTGATTTATGCCAGTGAGAAGATGATTGCCGACATCCGAAAGGATCAAGCCCCGGAGCAGGTGGCCAATGTGGCGTGTCTCCCCGGGATCGTTGGGTGTTCTTTGGCGATGCCGGATATTCACTGGGGGTACGGATTTCCCATCGGTGGGGTGGCTGCGACGACCGGAGAAGAGGGAGTCATTTCCCCGGGTGGGGTAGGTTTTGATATTAACTGTGGAGTTCGGGTCATCAAGACCAATCTGATGATTGAAGAAGTTGCTACCCAAAAAGAACGACTCCTTGCGATACTCTTTCAGAATATTCCATCCGGCGTGGGTTCGGAAGGGAAAATCCGTTTTTCTATTCCCGACCTCAAAAAGGTGATGAAGCAGGGTGCCAGGGCGGTTTTGGAGAAAGGATTTGGCTGGGGGGAGGATAGTACATTTATCGAAGAGAATGGTGCCATGGAAGGAGTGGATTCCGGGGCAGTGAGTGACAAGGCCATCGAACGGGGGAAGGATCAGCTGGGGACCCTCGGTTCGGGAAATCATTTCTTAGAAGTGGAAGTGGTGGAACGAATTTTTCATCCCGTTGCTGCCAGAGCTTTCGGTCTTTTTCCCGGACAGGTCATCGTGATGATGCATACCGGGTCCCGGGGGTTTGGTCATCAGATCTGCACCGATCATCTCCATGTCATGCAGAATGCCACGAAACGTTATGGAATCACTATTCCCGACCGGCAATTAGCCTGCGTCCCATTTTGCTCATCGGAAGGTGAACACTACTTTACGGCCATGGCGGCGGCGGCCAATTATGCCTGGGCGAATCGCCAGCTCATTACCCACTGGATTCGGGAATCCTTCGAAAAAATATTCCAGAAATCTGCTCACAACTTGGGAATGCACATTCTCTACGATGTGGCACATAACATCGCCAAGGTGGAAAAGTACACTGTCAAGGGGAAAATTGTTCAGCTTTGTGTTCACCGCAAAGGAGCCACCCGTTCCCTGGGTCCGAATCGATCGGAAGTTCCGGAAACTTACCGACACGTTGGTCAGCCGGTGCTCATTCCCGGGGACATGGGAACCGGTTCCTACATCCTGGTGGGGACCGCTCAGGCAGAACAAGAAAGTTTTGGATCCACCTGTCATGGTGCAGGACGGGTGATGAGCCGTTCCGAGGCCGATCGGAAATCCCGGGGACGAAACATCGTCCAGGAGATGCGGGAAAAAGGAATCCTGGTCATGGCCGAGAGTACTGCCACTCTGCGAGAGGAAATTTCGGAAGCCTATAAAGATGTGGGAGAAGTCATCGAAGTTGTCGAAAACGCCGGACTGGCCCAGCGTGTTGCCTACGCTAAGCCCATGGCGGTGATGAAAGGCTAAGAAAACAACTTTGTCAGGGAGTGACAAGTTTGTCTGATTACTCGTTATTGTTCCATAAAGGAGAAATCAATCATGCTGGATTGGAAATGGATCAGAGAGAATAGAGAAAAGGTCGAAGAAGCACTGCGTAATCGGAATACGGAAGTGAATCTCGATTCCCTGTTTGAGCTCGATGGGAAGCGGAGAGAACTTCAACAGGAAGCAGATGCCCTGAAGCAGAAACGGAATGAAGAATCCAAAAAGATTGGTTATCTCAAAAAAGAAGGTAAAGATCCTTCCGCCATCATGAAGGAGATGCAGGACATCGGGGATCACATTCGGGATGTGGATACGGAACTGAAGGTATGGGAAGAACAGTGGAGGGAAAAACTGCTCTGGATTCCAAACATTCCCCATTCTAGTGTCCCCATAGGAAAAGATGAGAGTGACAACGTGGGGATGAGGTGCTGGGGGGAACCCCGGTGTTTTGATTTTGAACCGCGTCCCCATTGGGATATCGGAGAAGGGCTGGACATCCTGGATTTTGAACGGGGTACCAAGATTTCATCTTCCCGTTTCACGGTTCTCAAGGGGCAGGGAGCAAAACTTGAACGGGCATTGATGAACTTTATGCTGGATCTTCATACGTGCAAACATGGCTATCAGGAAATCTTTCCTCCTTTTCTGGTCAATGCGAAATCCATGACCGGAACCGGTCAACTCCCCAAGTTTTCCGAGGAACTCTACCGCTGCCAGGATGACCTGTATCTGATTCCCACGGCCGAGGTCCCGGTCACTAATCTCCATGCCGACGAAATTCTCCCGGAAGAACTGCTTCCCATCTACTACACTGCCTATACCGCCTGTTTCCGCCGGGAAGCCGGTTCATATGGCAAAGATGTGCGGGGGCTCATCCGGCAGCACCAGTTCAACAAAGTGGAACTGGTGAAATTTGTTCATCCCGAGACGTCCTACCAGGAATTAGAGAAGCTCTTAGCCGATGCGGAAGAAGTCCTGCAGATTCTGGGGCTCCCGTACCGGGTGGTGGCGTTGAGTACCGGAGATCTGGGTTTTTCGTCTGCGAAGACGTACGATATCGAAGTGTGGATTCCTTCCCAGAAAACTTACCGGGAGATTTCCTCTTGCAGCAATTTTGAAGACTTCCAGGCCCGTCGGGCTAATATTCGCTATCGTTCCAAATCGGGGAAAACGTTCTTCGTCCACACCCTTAATGGTTCCGGTCTGGCCATCGGACGGACCCTGGTGGCGGTGATCGAGAATTATCAGCAGGAGAACGGAACCGTGGTGGTTCCGGAGGTGTTACGACCCTATATGTCGGGAACGGAGCTCCTCGCCCCTCAATACCGAGTGATGTAGCATGGAACGGATCGGGATCGGAATCGCCGGATTCGGCTTTATTGGACGAGTTCATGCCCTGGCCTTCACCTCTGTTCCTTTTTATTATGGGGAACTTCCCTTCCTTCCGGAAATCCGAGGAATTTGTACCTCCCGGGAGGAGACTGCCCGACGAGCTCAGGAAGAGACCGGTATTTCGTTTGTAACTCCTTCCATGGATGAACTTTGTAGTAGCGATGATATCGATGTGATGGTGGTTGCGCTCCCCAACGCTTTTCACCGTAGGGCAGTGGAAAAAGCTGCCCAATATCACAAAGCAATCTATTGTGACAAGCCTCTGGCGATGAACCTGGCGGAGGCGAAAGATATTCGAGCTATTATTCTTGATCATCACCTGATTTTTGGAATGTCCTTCCAGAACCGCTTTGCCCCACCCATTCTCCGGGCAAAGCAACTGATCGGGGAAGGTTTCTTGGGGGAAGTGTACCGGATACGTGCCACCTATCTCCATTCGGGTTATGGTGATCCCCAACGACCCATGAGCTGGCGCCTGCGGAAGGACCTAGCGGGTGGAGGAGCGCTCTATGATCTCGGCTCCCATGGTGTAGATCTCATTCGCTTCCTGCTTGGTGAAATGCGGGTTGTCTCGGCACGGGGAAAAACCTTTATCCCCGAACGCCCGGTGAGCGTAAACTCCAACAAACGGGAAGCAGTCCTGGTGGATGACTGGTCACAGGTGGATTTTGAACTAAGATCCGGTGCTCCTGGTACCCTGGAAACCAGCCGCTTTGCCACCGGAAGCTGTGATGAGCTCCGATTAGAGATCGAAGGACAGAAAGGCGCTCTCCGCTATCACTCCCTGCAGCCGAATTACTTAGAAGTCTACGATAGTACCAGGAATTCCGGACCCTACGGAGGTGACCGTGGTTTTCAATTCATTGAGACGGTCCAGCAATATCCCGCACCGAATAAAATCCCCGGAAAATTTGCCGTGGGCTGGGATCGCTTCCACATTGCCAGTGCTCACGACTTTCTTCTCCGTCTGGCCGGAAAGGCATCCATCGGTGCCACCATCGATGATGGGGTGAAGGTCCAGGAGTTTTTAGAGACATCTTACCAGCTGATGGGTTACTGAACTGTGACAGTTCTCCTGTTGAATGATCGTATCAAAGCCTAGAAATGAGATCCTCCTCCCTCACCGGTACCGGCTGGTAGTAATATCCGGAACGGGAGAGCTCTAAAAGCTCACCCTGCCGGGAAAGAGAAATGTCACCGAATGCCAGATCAATCCATGGTCTTTTCTCTTTCACTGAGCAATCCAGATTTTTTTTTCACCCAATCCAGCTCCACTTTGAGCTGTCCGATTTGTCGGTAGAGTTCCGATTCTTTTTCTTCTTTTGACTTCTCCTCCTGGTTTCGTTTCCGGGAGAAGATTTTAGGAATCTCCTCTAAAAGCTGTTTTTTCCACTGGACCATCTGGTGGGGGTGGATACTGTGCTCTCCGGCAATTTGGACTAAGGTTTTTTGTCCTTTGATGGCTTCCAGAGCGACTTGAGCTTTGAAGGTTCCATCGTATCTTTTTCTGATTGATTTCTCCCTTTGGTATCTCCTTTTTACTCAACCAGGAGTATTTTATCACCTTAACTCATTGTCCAGTTTTTGGGGTACAGTATATCCAGCACTCTTTCCATTTATCGAGACAGAAATCTTCTGAAAATAATTGATAGTTCAATTCCTTTTGGTATGATAGTATGAAGGGGGTCAGCCAATACGGATAGAGAGGGGAATGAACAAAAGGGGGGTGGGAATGGAATAAAGGGAAATACCAGATCGGGGATTATTCCATACATCGTTCGAATTATGAATGAAATCTTCTGAAATGCAATATGGCTTTAGTGTAATTGTTAACGTTTCAGCACTTGAGATGAACATCCACAGTTCTACTTGAGGAGGGATAAGTGTGAAAACGATCGTAAAAATTCTATTGATCACCAGTCTATTAGCATTGCTGACCTGTGCTTCCTATGCGGCAGAAAAACCTTATGAAGGAATAACCATCAATGTCATTGCGCAACCTCGTCCGGAATGGGATTTAATTCAGAAAGATATTCCGACTCTGGAACAAGAAACCGGTATGAAGGTCAACATCAGGTACTTTGATGAATTGGAAAGGAGATCCAAAGAACGGTTGGATGCTTCGATGGGGACCGGGTCATACCAGGTCTACTATCTTGACGAAGCGAATATTCCCGAGTTCGGAAACGCTGGTTGGGTTTATCCAATAAAAGACTACTTCCCAGAAAAGTATGATTTTAATGATTTCTTTCCATCCTACGTTAGTATTCTCAGCTGGAAGGACATACCATATGCTGCTCCGGTGGTTGGTGCTGGCGATTGGTTGATGTACCGTAAGGATCTCTTCCAGGAAAATGGTTTCACCGCACCAAAAACGTTTGACGAATGGATGGCTATCATCAAAAAGTTCAATGAAAAAGCTCCGGACATGTATGGAACCGCCACCCGCGGTCTCCGGGGTTCTGGCATGAACGTGTGGAGATGGACCCCAACATTGTACTCTTTTGGTGGGAAGTATTTGAACGAAAAAGACGAACCGGTCTTCAATTCTCCGGAAGCCGTGAAAGCCACCGAATTCTACATTGAACTCATCAAAAACTCTCCTCCCGGCTGTGCCACCTTCTCCTGGTCTGATTGTATTGAAGCATTCCGGTCTGGTAAAGTGGCGACTTTCTGGGATACCGTGGTATTCCTGACCTTCTGCGAAGATCCCCAGAAATCCCAAATTGCTGGCAAGACCGGATATATTACCTGTCCAGCGGGACCAGGAGGTGCCTTCTCCTCCGGTTTCAGCCACGGGATCGGTATTTCTGTTCCCGGCTGCAAAGACGAAAAAGTACGGAAAGCAGCGGGAGAATTTATCGGCTGGTTCACCAGTAAAGAAAATGAAATAAAACGAATAGTAAACAAAGCAAGCGCCGAAGTGGTTATGCGGGCAAGCAGTATGGGTTCTCCGGAATTCACCGAGTTTGCCAAATCTTTCCCGGAAGCAGTCGCTGCGATCAAAGAAGCCAACAAGATCACCAAGATGCTTATCATGCAAAAACCAGAGTGGCCAGAAATCGGAGATAACTTAGGTATCATCCTGGAAGAACTTTTTGCCGGAACCAAGACCGATATCAAAGCCTCACTGGATGAAGCCGTCAACTTCGCCAAGGATGTTTTCGCCAAATCAGCCAAGAAGTAGAACCGGTTCCTACATAGCACAGAAAGGCTTTGCTGTTCAATCCTGAAGTCTTTCTGTGCTTTTTGGCAAAAACATTGAGGAGATAAACTGATGAGCTCGACAAGAAAATTACGTAGAAATGCTTTTTCAGTAAATAAAATAATCCTTTTTTTTGTCTTCTATTGCTTACCACGTCCTACTCCCTGCTCACTTTTCTATTCGGGGTATCTTACGTGACAAAAAAACAATTTATAATTTTGTTCCTCTCTCCTGCGGTTATCATTGGTCTCCTGCTCTCGGTTTTTCCTTTAATCGAAGCAGTCAATCTCTCCCTCCGCGATCAAACTCTGCAGTCACCAAATTCCAGTTTTGTTGGTCTAGAAAATTACATCAAACTGTTTTCCGACCGGCGATTCTGGAATTCCCTGAAAGTTTCCTTTTACTGGGAAATCATCACGGTGGTGGGAACGCTCCTTTTGGGGATTGCCGTTGCCCTGACACTCTATGGGAATGTGGGAAGGGTGGTGAAGAACGTTCTGACCCTCTTCTTCGTTCTTCC
>JAPLGF010000356.1 GCA_026390275.1 Candidatus Atribacteria bacterium | reverse complement strand
TGGATTATGATGGTGCCATTGTCCGCAGCATGAAAAATGATCCCGAACGTATGCCCCAGTACCTGGAATATCCAGTCAAAGATAAAAAAAGCTGGGATGAATATAAAGAACGACTTAATCCTTATTCAAAGGGAAGGTGGCCAGCGGGATGGGATCTCATGTCTGATAATACCCTCAACTGGCCGATACGAGAGGGACAGGAGGGAAAAAGTTTTGAAGAGAGGGATTTCCCTTTGGGGATGATGGCTTTAACCCTTTTCGGCATGCCCCGAAATTATATGGGTTTGGAAAACATCAGTATCGCCCTCTATGATAATGTATCTCTGGTGGAGGAGATGATTGAGTGGCATTGTTACCTGTCCTGCGAAATGCTTAAGAAGGTTTTCCAGAAGGGTATCACCCTCGATTGGGTTTGGTTATGGGAAGATATGTGTTACAAAAAAGGGTCTCTGGTGTCGCCGGTGTTTGTGAAAAAATATATGGTTCCCCGCTATCGCCAGGTTGTCGATCTTTTGAGAGAGAATGGAGTGAAAGTACTCATTCTTGATAGCGATGGCAACACCGAAGAACTCTTACCAATCTGGATCGATTGCGGAATAAATGCCCATTACCCGTTTGAAATCGCCAGTGGCATGGACCCCATTCAATTGCGGAAGAAATACGGGAAAAACTTGATTATCATCGGTGGGGTCGATAAGCGTAATCTCGCCAAGGGGAAGAAAGAGATTGATCAGGAAGTGGAGAAAGTAAAAATTCTCATGCAGGACGGTGGCTTTTTGGTCAATTGTGATCATCATATACCACCTGATGTGTCCTACGAGAACATCAGGTATTTTTTAAGCCAGGTCCATCAACTCAGCGATTATCCGGAAATCAAACCGATCAGGGATGGAGTTCCTTCGCTCCAGGGTTGATGATGGGAGGGTTTAAAGAGCAGTGGTATCATCCCTTTCCCCTCACCCTGGAGGAATAAGGATGAGGGGAGTTCTGGCATATTTTTTACCGCAGGAGTTCTTCGTCCGATGCCTTCAGAATGATTTCTTCCCGTTCATAGAAGTAGTCCGCGGTCTGCCGGACGAGTTCATCGAGCGATGGGGGATCGGGCTCACTTAAGTAAGAAGTAGGAAGTAAGAAGTGAGAATCAACATCAACTCCAGGAGGAGTGGTGTTCATGAATCCACGAGAACGGGTCACTGCTGCCCTGCGGCGGAAACAACCGGATAAAACGCCGAAATATGCCGAATTCACCCCCTTGGTGGGAAAAGCTCTCCGGGAAAGAACGGGAGTGGAGGACCTCCCGGCCTATTTTCAGATAGAATCTCGCTCGGTTCTCTATCCCTTTTATAGAACTGCTGGAAAAGGGGAATTGAAAGAATACTATTCGGAAGAGATGTTCCGGCAGGGGAACCAGGGGGCCTCTTTTGATGAATGGGGAGTCCTTCATCTTCCCGGATCGCTCTATCACTTCACCAAAATGGTTCATCCGTTGGAATCGGTGGAATCGGTGGAGGGAGTGCAGACCTACCCTTTCCCGCTTCCTGCGTCCACTTCCCAAAAAGAAGACCTGAAAAAAATGGTGGATGAGCTTCATCGCCAGGAACTTTTTGTGATGGGGTTTGCGGTCCAAATCTTTGAGCCCGCCTGGTACCTGCGCGGGATGGAGAATTTCTTGGTGGATATGATCCAGAACCCCCGGTATGCCGAAGCCCTGCTCGATGCGGTTACTCGGGTGGGATGTACCATGGCCCGGGATTTTGCTGATGCGGGAGTGGATCTTTTGGTGACCGGAGACGATGTGGCCATGCAACAGTCGATGATTCTTTCTCCGAACGTCTGGCGGTCATGGCTGAAACCCCGCCTGGCACAGGTCATCCGGGCAGCCCGGGCGGTCAACCCGGAAATTTTCCTCTATTATCACAGTGATGGAAAGGTCGATCCGATTATTCCAGAACTCATTGAGGTGGGAGTGGAGGTGCTGAATCCCGTCCAGCCGGAGTGTCTGGATCCAGCCAAGGTGAAGCGAAAGTGGGGCGACGTTCTTTCTTTCTGGGGAACCATGGGAACGCAGACCACTTTCCCCTTCGGAAGCCCGGAAGAGGTTCGGCAAACGGTACGCCAGCGGGTGGAAGAAGTGGGGAAGGGGGGAGGATTGGTGCTTGCCCCCACCCATGTCATCGAGCCGGACGTTCCGCTGGAGAATATCATTGCCTTTTTTGAGGAAGTGAATTCTTAAATACCAGTCAGCCGACGGATTTGAAAATAAATTTTGCCACTCCTCTTTTTTTTTCGTATTGACAATTATTTTACTTTTACGGTATATTTGAGAGGTCTGGTAATGACCACATAAACTCTTTACAAGGTGGGAAGCGCGATGACCATCCTGGATCGGAAAACTCCCATTCCGCTGTATTATCAGTTGATCGAGATGATACGCAAGCAGGTGGAGACTTCAGTTCTTTCACCAGGAGTGACGATCCCTTCCGAAAGAGAGCTTTCGGAGAAATATCACATCAGTCGGCCGACGGTCAGGCAGGCCATCCAGGAACTGGTCCACGAAGGTCTGCTCTACCGGGAAAGAGGGAAGGGAACCTTTGTTTCCAAACCGAAAATTAACTATGGTTTCATCCAACAATTTTCCACTTTTTATGATGACATGCTGCAAAAAGGGTTTGAGATGAAAACCACGGTCTTGGGAATCG
The DNA here is from genome assembly GCA_026390275.1 of Candidatus Atribacteria bacterium. Taxonomy (GTDB): domain Bacteria; phylum Atribacterota; class Atribacteria; order Atribacterales; family Atribacteraceae; genus JAPLGF01. Next base: position 6,401 of record JAPLGF010000356.1, on the reverse strand, counting down.
AAGTCAAAGAAGACCTTCCCGCTATCGCCAGTGTCCTCAAGATGGCGGAGGGAGAAAAGATTATCTGTATCAATCGGGTTCGGTACATCGAAGAGGAACCGATCGTCAAAGTCTCGAACTTCATTCCCTTTGTTCTCTGCCCCGGGCTCATCCACGAGAATCTCACCGACCGGTCTCTCTACCATCTTCTTTCAGAAAAGTATCATCTCCAGGCCTTTCGAGCGGAGATCACCTTAGAAGCTGTCATAGCCGATAAAATCGATTCCCAGATATTGGACGTGTCCGAAGGTGCTCCCATCATCTTCATGAAAAACATTACCTACACTACCGAAAATATCATCATGGATTATTTCCAGTCCCGTTTCCGTGCTGATAAAGGGAAAATCAAGGTGGAAGTTTTTTCTCCGGGCCTTTCGGATTTTTCCTACCCGATTACCAAAAAATCAACCGATTAAAATCATTCATGGGAGGTGTACGACGTGATTAAACGAGGCCGTAAAGATGTTCCACAAACCACGGTAGATCAATGCCATGATGGAGTCGGGACCATTAAAGTCCGCCAACTCCTGGGCATCGAACCCCAGCTTCCAGGAGTGCCGGGATTCCCCGATGATTTTGACAGCACCATCCGGTTCATGCATGAAACCACTTTACCGGTGGGAACTTCCATCGGATTCCATGATCATAGGGGAAATGAAGAGCTGTACTATGTTTTAGATGGCAAGGGAGAAATGACGGTGGATGACCAGACGGCTATCATGGAGCCGGGAGATGTCTGCCTCACCAAGAGCGGCAGCAAGCATACTTTTCGGAACGTCGGAAACATTGATCTCAAGATCGTCGTACTGGAAGCCCTGATTCCCAGGACGTGAAGAGCGACGAGAGAGGAGGGATGGTTTTGGAAATTCGGGAAAATGTGAAGTTTTCGGTGGGGATTTGGGCTTTTACCGCCTGTGGAGATCGCTTCTCTCCCCTGGGGTATCGGGAAGGTCTCACTCTGGAAGACCAGTTTGCGCTGCTCTCCCGGGTGGAAGGAGTGCAGGGGGTTATCCTGCAATGCCCGAATGTGGTGAATGAGCACAACATCGAGCAGGTGAAATTACTTCTCCAACAAACGAATTTAGAAGCCGCCGCCGTTGATGCCAATCTCTTCAGCGGACAGTACGTCAAGGGTTCATTCACCAATCCCAACCCGGTCATCCGCCAGGAAGCGGTCCGTTTGGCCAAACAAACCGTGAACATGGCCAAAGCCCTGGGTACTAAAAACGCCGGGTTATGGCTGGGGCAGGATGGGTATGATTATCCCTTCCAGGCCAACCATCTGGAACTCTGGAAATGGGAGATGGATGCCATCCGGGAAGTGGCGGAATACGACCCCTCGGTTCGTCTCTGTATCGAATACAAGGTGAAGGAGCCCCGATATCACCTGGTCATTGGAGATGTGGGGAAAGCCCTCCTCGCCTGCCAGGAAGTGGGTCAAAGCAATGTGGGAATCACTTTTGATTTTGGACATGCCTTCATGTGCAACGAAAATCCCGCTGAATCCGTACGGCTCCTCCAGAAATATGGCAAATTATTCAGTGTCCATTTCAACGACAGCTACCGGGTCGATGATGACGACATGATTGCCGGGAGTGTCCATAGCTGGGAGACCCTGGAAGTTCTCCTGGCGCTGGAAGAAATGAAATACGATGGCTGGTATGGTTTTGATATCTTTCCCTACCGGGAAGACATGGTGGGGGCCACCACCCTCTGTGTTCAGAATATCAAGAGCATCCGGAAGCTTTTAAAGAAGATCGATTTTGCAGCCTTGAAAAAGCTTCAGGGGAGCCTTGATTTCATTGAGATTCACCGGATGTTGCGGGGGATTTTTTACCCGGATTGATATGATTACAGGAACCAAAGAAAAAGGAACCCATGGGTTTGAGGTGCAGGAATTTGTCACCCGGTACGGGATTTTTTTAGTCCTGGTGGTGCTCCTGGTGATTGCCGGGCTGATCTCGCCAGTTTTTTACCGTTCTGCCAACATTGCCAATATCCTCCAGCAGGCTTCCGTTCTGGGGATTATCAGCCTGGGGCAAACGATCGTCATCTTAGCGGGGGGGATTGACCTGTCGGTGGCTTCCATCGTCGCCACCAGTTGTGTCTTTGCTGCCGCCATCATGGCCGGGAAAAACAGTATGGTTCTCCCGGTCGCGCTGTTCTGTTTATTACTGGGACTTCTCTCTGGTTGGCTGAATGGCGTGATCGTCACCAGGAGAAACGCTCCTCCCTTTATTGTTACCCTGGGTACTGCCCTCATCATGCAGGGAATTCGTTTCGTCTACACCAAGGGAGCGCCTTTTGGAACCATTCCTTCCTGGCTCCGGGTTTTAGGACGGGGGAGACTGACATTCATCCCGGTATCGGTGATCGTCTTTTTATCCTTGGCGGTGATCGTGGCCCTGTTTCTCCGGAGGTCCCCGTATGGCCGAAAGATCTATGCGGTGGGAGATAACCGAACCGCCGCTTTTTTTTCCGGGGTGGATGTCAATCGAGTGGTTTTGAGCACCTACGTTTTATCGGGACTTCTCTCCGCTTTCGGTGGTCTTATCCTGGCGGGATATCTGGGTTTCGGAGATAACTGGGCGGGGAAGGGATATGAACTTGATTCCATCGCCGCGGTGGTGGTGGGGGGAACGTCTCTGGTGGGAGGTTACGGCAGCGTGGGAGGGACCGTGATCGGGGTGCTGCTCATGACTGTGGTTTTTAACCTGGTTTTGCTGGCCGGGCTTCCGTATCAGGCCCAGCTCATCGCCAAAGGCCTGATCATTGCAGTCGCAGTTGCCTTTTATTCATACATTGGAAAGACGGAATGAAGGAGGTGATGGAGGAGAATCATTCGATTCTGCACGGTACGGTTCTTTTCTTATCAAGGTGAACGAGCAGTACAAATTTTTAAGAAAAGGCAGGGGATTTGGTATGAAAAAGTTTACCGTTTTACTGGTTTTGGTCGGTTTGATCGCAGGTCTGGCCTTGACGGCTTTTGCCAAAGATGGGGTCGAATTCATGGACTCGGATAAGATGCTGGTGAATACCGTCAAGTATTACAAACCCGCTCCCTGGAAAATCGGGTTCAGTAATGCGTCCATTTCCAACAGCTGGCGGGTCTTCCTCCAGGCTCATTTGCAGTACGAAGCCTCTATTCACCCGGAAATTGCCGAATTCTTCATCACCGATGGACAGGATAATCCCACCAAGCAACTGGCCGATGTGGAAGATTTGTTGGCCAAAGGGATCGATCTTCTCATCATTGCTCCGGCCACCGATGCGGCCCTCAACCCGGCGGTGGAAAAGGCCATGGACAAGGGGGTGCCGGTGGTTGTCGTGGACCGAAAAGTCACCACTGAAGCGTATGTCACCTATATCGGATCCAGCGATTTTCAGATGGGGAAGATCATGGCTGATTGGCTGGTGGAAAAACTGAACAAGAAGGGGAACGTGGTTTGCCTGAGCGGGGTGGCGGGTGCCAGTCCGGCCGAAGAACGTTTGAAAGGTGCCCTGGATACTTTCAAGAAATACCCGGACATCAAAGTGCTCGAACAACAATACTGTGACTGGTCTCCAGTGGTGGGGAAGCAGGTGATGGCAACCTTCATTCAGAAATACCCGCAGATTGATGGGATCTGGGCGGACAGTGCTCTCCAGGGTTGCGGTGCCATCGAGGCGGTTCAAGAAGCCGGTCTCCCCATTCCACCGGTTACCGGGGAAGACATGAACCGGTATCTCAAGATGTGGAAACAAATGAAATTTGATGGCGTGGCTGTCAGCTTCCCCTCCTGGCAGGGTCAGATTGCCGTCCAGAAAGCTATCGATGTGTTGAGTGGAATCCCGGTCCCCCGGAATATCGATGTCCCGCGGCTGGTCATTACCACTGATACTCTGGATAAGTGGGTCAAGATGGATCAGCCCGATGAATACTTCATGGACAGCCGGCTTCCGGAGAAGTGGTTACCGAAACGCTAAACCTCATTTTCCCATCTTTTTCACCTGGGCCTTCCCGGCCCAGGTGAAGGAGGAACAGGTAGCATGAGCTCTGAAATACTGCGAATGGAAAATATCACCAAACGGTTCCCGGGCGTTACCGCTCTCACGGAGGTCACCTTTTCGGTAAACAAGGGAGAAATCCATGCCCTGGTGGGCGAGAACGGGGCGGGGAAATCGACCCTGGTGAAGATTCTGGCCGGCGCCTATCACCCGGATGAGGGGTCCATTTTTTTGAACGGGCAAAAAGTATCCATCGACAACACCCGGATCGCTCAAAAAATGGGTCTCAGCATTATTTACCAGGAGCTCAACCTCCTCCCCGACCTTAGTATCGCCCAGAATATCTTTCTTGGTCGGGAGGAATTCACCCCTCGCGGGTTCCTGGATTACCGTGCCATGCAGAAAGAAGCCACTTCGTTCCTGGAACAACTGGGGATTAACATCCAACCCCATTATCTCATCCGGGAATTGAGTGTGGCTCAACAACAAATGGTGGAAATCGCCAAGACCCTCTCCTTTCAAGTTGATGTCGTGATCATGGATGAACCCACGGCCTCTCTGAGTGAATCTGAGGTGGTGACCCTTTTTAATATCATTCGGGAATTACAGAAAAAAGGAGTGACCATTATTTATATTTCCCATCGCTTGGAGGAAATTTTTAAAATTGCGGATCGCGCCACCGTCCTCAAGGATGGGAGAAGTATGGGAACGTATCCGGTTTCGGAGCTGGACCGGGAAAAACTGGTGCGACTCATGGTCGGCCGGACCCTCTCGGAAACCTTTCCGGCGAAGTCTCAAACCAGCGGTGAAACGGTACTGGAAATCACCAATGTGTCTTGCCCGCCCGTTTTAAAGTCGATTACCATGAAGGTGCGGAGGGGGGAGATTGTTGGTTTGTTCGGGTTGATCGGTGCCGGCCGGACCGAGCTGGCCCAGGTCATTTTTGGAGTCACTCCTCGTTTCGGAGGGAACATCGTTATCAATGGAGAAACGAGTCCCCGAGGACCGGAAATCGGAAGGACTGTGTCTCGGCCTTTCGGTGAAGGAGAACTGTATTCTCCCCATTTCTGATAAGCTCAAAAACGCTTTTTTCATCAATCGGGCAGAGGAGGAAAATATCACGAGAAAATTCGTGGAAGGTTTGGGGATCAAAACCCCTTCTTACCTCCAGAAAGTGAAATTCTTGAGTGGTGGCAACCAGCAAAAGGTGGTCCTGGCTAAATGGTTGGCGAACAATCCTTACCTTTTGATTTTCGACGAGCCGACCCGGGGGATCGACGTGGGAGCTAAAGCCGAAATCTACCGTATCATGCGGGATCTGGCTGAAAAAGGGAATGGGATCCTCATGATTTCTTCGGAGTTGTCGGAGATCCTGGGGATGAGCGACCGGATCTATGTGATGCGAAACGGAACCATAGTGAAGGAATTTACAACCGGTGAGGGTGTCGATGAAGAAAACATCATGTACTATGCTACCGGAGTCTATCAATAGAACAGGTACCCATGATAGCTTCTGGCATCAACTAAGGGATGGGAAATCAGCCATTTTTTAAGGTCAAATAATGCACTGAAATGGACCTTTATTCTATTTTTTTGTTTCGACTTTTTCATTTTATGCCGCAGGTTATTATTTGAGGGTGGGTGGAAGACAATGACCGGTGGGATTGGAAGAGTTATCAGGAATAATCGAGCAATAACAGTTTATTTTGTATTGATTCTTTTTTTCATCCTGGCCTCTTCGGTTTCCTCCCAATTTCGAACGAGTTATAACATTTCCAACCTGTTGCGACAGGTGGTCGCTTTCGGACTGGTGGGAATCGGCCAAACCTTCGCCATCCTGTCTGCGGGCATCGATCTTTCTGTTGGTTCCCTCATCAGCTTATCGGCCTGTCTCACGTCCGGGATCATGATCACCCACCAGAATTTAACGATCGTTATTATTTTCTTGGTTCTCTTATTGGGAGTCGGGGTGGGGGCGGTCAATGGATTCATGATCACCCGGTTACGCATTCCCCCGTTCATTGCGACCCTGGCAATGTCTTCCATTGTTCAGGGCGCGGTTCTCCTTTACACCAAGAAACCGGTGGGGGGAGTGACCACCGGTTTCAAGTTTTTTGCCAATGGGGAAGTGGGACCGGTTCCTTTTGCCTTCCTGTTCTGGGTTGCCGTCTTACTTCTTTTTATACTCCTGTTGCGAAAAACCTCCTTTGGTCTCCATGTCTATGCGGTGGGAGGGAATCAGGAAGTGGCCCGATTGAGCGGGATTAACATCATCCGAACCAAGATGCTGGTCTATATTCTCTGCAGTATGATGGCTGCTCTGGCCGGTCTTTTCTTGGCCAGCCGGTTGGGAATTGGTGATCCCCTGGTAGGCC
>JAPLGF010000197.1 GCA_026390275.1 Candidatus Atribacteria bacterium | reverse complement strand
GCTGGCTATCGGTGAGGATGAAGGTATAGTTTTTCACCCCAATAAATTTCGGAGCAGTGGCTGTCCGCAAAACGGAAAAACTAAAGAAGCTGGAATGGATTAAAGTTGCAAAGGGATATCCAATGAGGAAGAGCAAGACCGCCAAGCTGGGTAAAATGAAAAGAAGCATAAACATCTTATCGGATATCCCATAACGTTTCATCATCGGATGGCTGGAAACGTTTTTATCCTTCATCTCTTTCACTCCCCTGCTCGGCCAGTAATCTGATAGATTTTAAAAGAGTCATACCCTTCATCCCATTTAAAAAAATAGCGCTGCCACCGTCTCTCCCCTCGCAATGCAACAGGGAAAACACACTCGACATACTCTCCATCTGGAATTTCCAAATATCCATTTACTATTCCATAATTCACGAACTTGCCAAAGGAAGAAATTTCCATCAAGTATGGCTGATCCTCATCCTGGATGATTCTTTTGATATCTTCAAATGAAAAACTTTCGGATCCATCGGGAATATTTTTTTCCACTATTTGAATACCAACATTTTTTCCTCGAGCTTGAATAAACAACCGGATGATTTCTGAAGTGCTTTTAGAATCTTTCTCGCAATTACATTTTCTCCGTAACCTGTCTACATCCTGGATCATCAGGTGTAAATTGACGAGGAAATACCGGGAATCATCGGGAGGAAGCGGCATCCGAATCCAATCCTTCGAACGCCAGTAATCAGCAAGCATTAATAGGCAGGTGGAAAAATCACTCAAGTAATACTCATATGAGGGGAGGGGAAATGTCACTTCATGAAAACTCACTCCCCTAAACGAGGAAGATTGGACTTCAAAATGGAGCTCTCCGGAAAAATCATCCCAGGGGAAGAGAGACATGATGAAAGAATTACAGTGAAGATTCAAATCGTTTATTACTTTCCCTTCATAGGTATAGGTTCCATTGATTATGAATGAGAGCGGATTGATGAATATCAATCTTCGATGTATAGCTTCCACCTTTTCCCCATAACGGCTCTGTAAAGTGGAACGGAACATCTTTTCCGATTCGAGGAACACCGTTTTTAAATATTCTCCCTCTCCAATACCGATCAAATGATCATGCACATAAATGAGTTCATATTCTAAACCATGAATTCGAGTTGAAATCACCTGACCGATGACCCTGCCCTGTACACTGTACAGAGGAATGTCAAAATCACTCGTCCAGCTTCGATTCGTTATTACGGCGATTCCCGGAAGAGAACTGTAAGATGAATAATCCTGCGAATAGCTGGGAATGCCCCATCCAAAAAATAGGATAACCAACAGGGAGAAACAAAAAAACCATTTCATTCTGACCTCACCGTCTACCCAGCACCCCAAAAGTCATGCCCATGAGAAGATAATTCCGAATCAGGATAAAAAGAATAAGGACCGGAACGACAACAATAAAGCCCGCCGCTGCAATCTGACCCCATTCCAACCCGGCTGCCCCCAGGGAAGTGGTAATTCGGGGAGGAAGGGTCTTGGCAAAGCGGGTGGTGAGAATCGTGGCAAAGGTAAATTCATTCCAAGCGAAAATGAAACAAAAACCCAGAGTGGCTGCAATTCCCCCCCTGACCGATGGGATGAGTATTTTCCAAAAAATTTGCCACCTGGTATATCCATCGACAAAACCTGCTTCTTCATATTGTCTGGGAAGAGAATCAAAAAAGCCCTTCATGATCCAGATAGCCAACCCCAGATTGGACATGGTATAGATCAGAATCATTCCCGACCTGGTATCACTGAGACCAATACGGGAAAACATAATATAAATCGGGATAATAACCGCGACGGGAGGAAGCATTCTGGTCGATAGAGTGAAAAAAAGGTAATCATTTTTACCGAAGAAATTAAACCGGGAGCACGCATACCCGGCCATGACTCCCAGAACAACGGCAAAAAAGGTACCGAGCCCCGCCTCGATGATGCTGTTTGCTAAAATCAGACCAAAATCGGTCTGGCCAACACCACCTTCCAGAAAAGTTTTGACAAACAGTCCTCGATAGTTCTCTATAGTTGGCTGGAAAAAAAAGCGGGGGGGAAGAGCGAAGATATCCAGTCTTCCTTTTAATGAAGTCAGGAATATCCATAAAAGGGGGAAAATAGTAAAAAAGAGGAACAGAATTAAAATCAATATTCGGAAAAATGAACTTATTTTACTTTGTTTCTCGATGATACTTTCATACCTTTCTGCCATTACTCATCCTCCCCTCGAGGAGAAAAGACGAGGCTGGATATCCCGCCTCGTCTTTTAAAACGCATTAATGGTTGAAGTACTTTTCTAACTCTTTATTATATGCTTCACCATAAGCTAATTCGTAAGGGACTTCCGGTATCTTTTCTGTTCTCTTGATTTCATATCCAGCTCTTTCCATTTCTCTTTCCTGCCGGTCGGCACAGTCTTTCAGCGCTTGTTCAACTGTTTTATTCCCGGTGATGGCGTTATGAATCTCTTCCTGCATAATATCCAGTAGAATAGCGTATTCCGGCAGATGCCAGTAATCATTGATATAGTTCATTGCATCCTTAAAAAGAACATTGTACGGATTCAATTTCAACCATTCGGAGTCTTCCAGAACCTGCTTGTTTCCAGTCTGGCAGACTTTGGCATACCGCATCTGTTGTTCCTTCTGCATATACCATTCCAGGAACTTCCAAGATTCTTCGATATACGGGGAGTATTTGTTCAATCCTAAGCCCTGTCCGCCCATACTAAATACTCGTCTAAATTTTCCATCTCTTCCCTCTGTACCGGGAAGAATGGCAAACCCCACCTTATCAACAATCTTGGACACTTTGGGATCCAGCATGGAGCCGAAGAAGTAAAACCACTGCATGGCCATGGCCACTTTTCCTTCCAACATGGCCACATTGACTTCATCAAATCCCCAGGTTTCCGAACCCGGTGGACAGAATTTAAAAAGATCGACGTAGAATTTCACCCCATCGACCGAGGCCGGACTGTCGAGATACCCTTTGATTTCATTCGTTTTTGGGTTCCATAAGGCCCCTCCAAAACTCCATACGAAACAGTTGGACATACTGGTACAAAAATCGTACTGTCTTCCACCATATTGCGAAAAACCGTAAAGACCTTGATCCGGACGATTGAAGAACTCGGCAATATCCCGCAACTGTTGGTATGTTTTCGGAACGATTAGATCATAACCATATTTTACTTTGAAGGCCTCTTTTTCTTGGGGATTTTCAAAGAGGTCTTTTCGGTAAATGAGCCCAAGACAATCCTGATTCACCGGGAGGGCATACTGGTTTCCACTTCCCTCAGGATATTCACCGTATCTTTTCAGGGCTGAGGGAAGAAAATTTTCAAATTTTAACTTGTCTGATTTTTCCAAATACGGATTGAGCAGAACACAATGTCCCGCTCCGGCAAATTCAGCAACCGACTGGCTATCCCAGGCAGCGAGATCAAAACCGCTCCCCTTTGCGGCAAACTCGGACGCAATTTTATCATGCCATTCCGGTCCGTAGGGAACTAAGGCTCCGACCACTTTTACCCCGGTCACTTTTTCATAATCCTTGGCAACATTCAACAACGCTTCCGCACAGGTTCCAGCATGCCATACCACGGTTAATGTCACTGCCTCGTCAGCTGCAAAAGAAACGACTGATAAACAAAAAACCAATCCCAGAACAAAAAACAAAAATATACTTTTTCTCACTCTCTCTCTCCTCCTTCATGAATTTGAATTTCCCCTTTTTCAGGGGAGATTCAACTTAAAAATATAAACCCCTCCTTCCTTTTTCGGTAACATTACCTTCCATACAAACCTAACAATAATGTATTTATTTTACCACTGTACTATGGGGAATAATAACTTTTTGTATTTTTTTTCAAAAAAAGGGGATTTTTCATTACCCTGATGGTGCCAAGAACTGCATGGCGGTCTTTTTAGTAATAGAGAATTCCGCCGTCGACGTTGATGGCCTGACCGACAATAAAATCGGAGTCATCGCTGGCCAGAAAGACCGCCAGACCAGCCAGATCCTCGGGAACACTGATTCGGCCCTTGGGGGTCATCTCGATAAAACGCTGACGTTTAACAGGATCGTTCAGGTTGACCTGTCCGAGAGGAGTCTCGACCACTCCCGGACAAATGGAGTTGACATTGATTTTGTAGGGTGCAAATTCCTTGGAGAGAGCACGGGAGAAATTCATGACCGCGGCCTTGGTCGCCGCATAGGCAGCCTGGGCGATTGCCCCGTCTTTTGCTCCGATAGAGGAAATGTTGATGATTTTTCCGTATTTTTGCTGAACCATCATTCGTCCAATTTCCTGGCACATCAGGAATACACTCTTGGCATTCACCAGAAAGATCCGATCCCAATCTTCTTCCTTGTAATCTAAAACCAGACCGGAAATCATGATCCCGGCGTTATTCACCAGGATATCAATCCGTCCGAACTGTTTCCGGGTTTCGTCTTTAATTTTGACTGCGGTTGACCGCAAACTGACATCCCCCACCACCGGAAGTACTTTTACCTTATATGTACTTTCAATACTCCGGGAAATCTCCTGGCAGGATTGTTCCGAAATATCGTTCAGAACGAGAGATGCGCCCTCTTTCGCCATTCCAACTGCAATCGCCTTTCCGATCCCAGATCCGGCACCAGTGACGATGGCGATCTTATTCTCCAATTTCATGTGTGTTCCTCCTTTGCTCAATTTATTTACTGGAAAGTAAGCTCATTTTACCCCTACCCAGGTCTTTTTTTCCAGAGGACAAAAAAAATGACCTGGTCCTCAAAGGAAAATGGCTTTCTCGGATTTTTTATCAAAAAGGAGCAAATGATCCGGATGGAACCGAAGACGAATGACATCATCACTTTCTCCAATAAAATCAGGAGATGTTTCCACTAAAAGTTGCTTATCCCCTAAAAGAACATGAACAATTTTTGAATCTCCCAATGGCTCCAGAGTAAAAATCCGACCTTCGACAGTCGTTCCTTGATCCATCTGATCTTTCTGTATAATATCAATGTTGGAGGGACGGATACCCAGGATGAATGACTGGAACTCCAAATTGGGGATATCAGCCAGGACCGATTGTTTTGTTTTATCGGCTATCTTAATGTGAAATTGATCAAAACAAGCATTAAAACTTTCTTCTTCGAGCCCCACGGTACAATCAATAAAATTCATGGGAGGTTCCCCCACAAAATCAGCGACAAATAAATCCTGGGGCTTGAAATAGATATCTGCTGGAGTCCCCACCTGATGAATGACCCCAAAGTTCATAACCACCACCTTATCAGCCATGGCCAACGCTTCAATTTGATCATGAGTGACATAGATCATGGTTTTCCCTAATTCACTATGTATTCTTTTCAACTCAGCCCGCATCCGATTTCTCATTTTTGTATCCAGATGAGAAATCGGTTCGTCCAGTAAATACACATCAGCATCCCGGATGAGAGCCCGGGCTAAAGAAACTCTCTGCTGGTGACCCCCACTGAGTCCTTTCGGATATTTATTAAGGACATCTGTCAACTCCAAAATTTCTGTTATGCGCTGTACCTTTTCTCTAATAACGTTTTCTGGAAATTTCATGGCTCGTAATGGGAAGGCAATATTTTCAAAAACGGTCATGGGGGGGTACAGGGCATAGGATTCGAAAGCCATAGCAATATTTCTGATCGCCGGATCGAGATTATTCACCAGCCGATCTCCAATGTAGATTTCACCGGAAGTGATTTTCTCGAGACCAGCAATCATCCGCATGGTGGATGTTTTTCCACATCCCGAAGGACCCAGGAAGGCAACAAACTCCTGGTCCTCAATATTAAGATGAATTCCTTTTACTGCTTCTACTTTCCCGTATTTTTTCCAAAGGTTTTTTAAAATGACACCAGCCAATGTTGATCACGCCCATTCTGAAAGATTTTTCTCCCCTGGAAATGATATTGAGTTGTTGAGATGCTGAGTTGGTTAAGACATCAACCTATACCCTAAAATGACCATCCTCAAGAAATCTCCCCTTTTGGCCAAAGGGGGATATAGGGGGATTCGATATTCCCCGACCAGGTTTTCATCCCTTGATGGTGCCAGGGTTTTGTCCTGTCATGGCTGTCTGATCATTCCTGCAAATAGTTCCTTCCGGTATCGAAATCGAAATAATAAAGTTTCTCCACAGGAAAACCGAAATACACTTTTTCCCCCATTTCAAAGGTATCAGAGCCGATATATTTGACTTGAAATTTTATATTGTTTTTCTCCAGGGTGAGAATCTTGATCATGCCCAATGGTTCGACAACATACAGATTTGACGGGAAAAATCCACTTTCCTGCACTTTCTTCACCACAATATCGGAAGGACGAAGACCAATCCTCACCTTCTGCCTCATATTTCTTTTGAAGAGATCCATCAACTTCCCGTCGATAGAAGTGACAAATACCGGGGTGTGAAGGATCAGTTTATCACCTGATGAATCAATTT
>JAPLGF010000010.1 GCA_026390275.1 Candidatus Atribacteria bacterium | reverse complement strand
GCGACAAAATCGGTTTCGCAGTTGATCTCGACCAGCACTCCGGTCTTCCCGTCGGTATGAATGTAGGAACCAATCAATCCCTGGTTGGCCGCCCGGGACTGCTTCTTCACCGCGGTTTCAATTCCTTTTTTCCGGAGCAAATCACAGGCTTGTTCCACGTTTCCATCCGATTCGGCGAGGGCTTTTTTACAATCCATCACTCCCGCTCCGGTGAGCTTACGGAGCTCGAAAACTTCTTTCGCATCCAAGATCATCGCTGAGCCTCCTTTTTTCCCTCAGGAACGATGTCTGGCCCAATTTCTTCCAACTCCGGACTCTTCAGTTCTTCTAAAATATTGAGGGCGTCTCCCCCTTCTTCTGTCAAAACCGGGGCCTTCGCCACTGTTCCAGCGGGCCGGGCTTCCGGAACCGCTACCCCTCCCGTGGCGACTTCTTCCTTTCCTTCGGAAGCGTACCGTTTCCCTTCAATGATGGCATCGGCCATGATGGAGGCAAAAAGCCGGATAGCCCGGATGGCATCATCATTTCCTGGAATGATATAGTCAATTTCATCCGGATCACAGTTGGTATCAACGATCCCCACCACCGGAATGCTCATACGGCGGGCTTCCAGAATCGCATTTCTTTCCCGGCGAGGATCCACCACAAAGACACAATCCGGAGTGCGTTCCATCTTCCGGATTCCAGTCAGGTACTTCACGAGCCGGGTCCTGGTTTTTTTGATCTGCATGACTTCTTTTTTGGGAAGACGATCCAAAAGTCCTCTGGCTTCTCGCTCTTCGATGTGGTTGAGCTTCTGAATACTCTGCTGAATGGTGACAAAGTTGGTGAGCATACCACCCAACCAACGCTGATTCACATGATACATCCCACAACGGTTGGCTTCCTGCTCGATACTTTCCTGGGCTTGCTTCTTGGTCCCTACAAAAAGGAAAGAACCACCGTTACGAGACAGGTCGCGGACAAACCGGTACGCTTTCTCGGTGAGATCCACGGTTTTTTGCAGGTCAATGATGTAGATGTTGTTCCTCTCGGTAAAAATGTAGGGTTTCATCTTCGGGTTCCACCGCCTGGTCTGATGACCAAAGTGGACTCCCGCTTCGAGCAACTGCTTCATGGTTACAATCATTCGACTTCCTCCTTCCGGTTTTTCCTCTGCAGAATCGCACCATCCAGAAATCACCCTGGATCACCGGAATACCCATCCTGCATGAGTTTTTCCCGTCTATTATCCAAAGAACCGGGCACAGTATACCATGAACCTCTCAAATAATTCAACTGAAGGGAGGTTTCCTGCTACAGGATGTACCGGGCCACATCTTCATCTTTCACAATGTCACGTAACCGTTCATCAACCATCTTTTGATCGATCAGGATATCCTTTTCTCCCAAAGATGGGGCTTCAAACGAAATATCCTGGAGAACTCGTTCCACCACCGTATGGAGACGGCGGGCCCCAATGTTTTCCATTTTTTGGTTGAGGAGATGGGAAATCCGCGCCATCCATCGCAATCCTTCATCACTAAACCGCAAGGTGATCCCCTCCGTGGATAGCAAGGCGGTATACTGTTTGATCAGCGAATTATCAGGTTCCACCAGGATA
>JAPLGF010000115.1 GCA_026390275.1 Candidatus Atribacteria bacterium | reverse complement strand
AAATCACCTTCCAAAGAACTCCCTCCTACCGTTATTCCCCACCATTCACCATCCCCTGTTTTTCCACAGGATGACCCTAATTCCGCAAACTGGTCACCGGGGCAGGGACGCGTCCTCCCCGGGTAATGAATTTTTTTCCACTGAAGGGATTCACCTCCATAATAACGGTCCCCCCTAAAAGACCTCCCCACACCACCTCCTCACCCGCCTTTTTCCCCTGCACCGGGATGATTCGTACCGCGGTGGTCTTGTTATTGATCACCCCAATGGACATTTCATCGCCAATGATACAGGCAATCACTTCCTCCGGGGTATCTCCCGGAATGGCGATCATGTCGAGACCGACGGAACACACGCTGGTCATGGCTTCCAGCTTTTCTAAATTCAACGCTTTTTGCCGAATCGCTTCTGTCATTTCGGCATCTTCGCTCACCGGAATAAAAGCACCACTCAAGCCACCCACGGAAGAGGATGCCATAGCTCCCCCCTTCTTACAGGCATCAGTGAGGAGTGCCAGGGCGAGAGTGGTCCCCCATCCTCCACAACGCTCGATTCCCATGGCTTCAATGATTTCCGCCACGCTATCCCCCACACGAGAAGTAGGTGCCAGGGAGAGATCTACGATCCCAAAAGGGACGTGGACTCGCTTCGCCACTTCCCTCCCGATGAGCTCTCCCACCCGGGTGATTTTGAAAGCCGTTCTCTTCACGATTTCAGCAACCTGGCCCAGATCCGCCTCCGGATGCCGCCGGATCATTTCTTTCACCACTCCCGGACCACTGACCCCCACATTGATGACGGAGTCTGCTTCTCCGATCCCGTGAAATGCTCCCGCCATAAAAGGATTGTCTTCAGGAGCATTAGCAAATATCACCAGTTTGGCACACCCTATTCCATCCCGATCACTGCTCCGTTTTGATGTCTCCTGAATAATTCGACCCAAAAGGAGCAGGGCATCCACATTCACTCCGCTTTTGGTGGAAGCCACATTCACCGATCCACAAATACGTTCGGTTTTGGAGAGAATATCCGGAAGAGAGTGAATCAAGCTAAGGTCCCCGGGAGTGAAACCCTTGTGAACCATTGCCGAAAAGCCACCGATAAAATCAACCGGGAGAGAACGAGCCAGCTCATCCAGCTGAAAGGAGAGCTCCTGGAGACCAAGGGATTCGTTCCCTCCGAACAGGAGCGAAACCGGCGTCAGGGCGATCCGCCGATTCACAATGGGAATCCCGAAACGGGCGGAAACCTCTTCCACCACCTCAGGCAGGGGCTGAGCAATTCTTCTGAGTTTCTGAATGACCTTCTGATTTGTTTCCACCCTATCTTTTCCCCGACAATCTAAAAGATTCACTCCCAAGGTCACGGTTCTGACGTCCAGGTTTTCAATTTCCAGCATCCGTATGGTTTCTAAAATTTCGGAACGGTCAAATAACACCCTTCATCCCCTCCCATCTGAATACCGTCAGTCGTGAGTCGTAAATAATCAAAAATTCTAAAATCAACAAATCAATATTTTCACGTCTTTTAGATCCGATGCATGGCCCGGAATATACTGGTGTGTTGCATAAAGATCTGAACTCCTATTTCCTCCCCCTTTTGGAGGAGACGGGCGCGGAGCTCATTGAGACTGATGGAACAACGGGACGTATCCCCAATCAATATCATGGTAAAAAACTCACCCAGGATTTTTTGGGTGATATCTTCGATATTCACCTGTTCAGCTGCCAATAGAGAGGTCACGGTGGCAATAATCCCCACCCGATCCTTCCCCACCACGGTGATGACCACTTTATCCGGCAAAGATTTTTCTTCCGATTCATCAAAATGAGAAAACGGAAGATCCGCTGGATTCAAAAGATTCACCCCATTTCATAGAGAACCATCTCAGTTCCTGGCATGGTTCTCTATTCATTTTTAGTTTTTATTTTCACTTTTTAAATCTTACGCCGGAGGCTGACTTTTCAATTTTTCTGAATAGATATGGGCAAGACGAGTCGGGACCGGAATACGATATTTACCGGTAACCCGGAGTGTCCAATGAATGGCTCCCTCCACATCAATCCGGTGACCGGGTGATACAAAAACCGGCTTGACCCCGGCCCTGGTACGGATTGCTGCTCCCACCTTTTGTCCATGGTATTCCAGGTACGAATACGACCCCGGCAGCAGTGGAGGCTCCACAAACGAACCAACCAGCAGGCTCTTCGCCACTCCCACGGAAACGATGTCGAAGAGAACTCCGAAGTGACTGGCCAAACCGACCCCCCGGGGATGAGCAATACCCTGGCCGTCAAAGAAAAAAATTTGCGGTACTACCGGAAGCTTCATCAACGCTGCTTCCACCGCCGGTCCCTCCCGAAAAGAAAGAAAACCAGGAACATAGGGAAAAACCGCTTCTGCTGTTGCCCATACCACCTGCTGAAGCTCCAGCGAGGGATAATCCAATACTACCACCACCGCCCAGGCAGTTCTTTTATTAAAATAGGAAACATCGATTCCGGCAACAGTATGGACTTCTTCTTCGACATAGGGAAATTGAAAGGATAAATTTTCTCGTAAATGCTTCTGCACCGAAACTGCTTCCGATACCGTAACCGTATAGGGACAATCCATTTTTTTACTGAGCATATCTACCCTGAAAATGGTGTTGATTTTAAAGACCGTGAATCGTGTAAAGATGTGGAATTGTGGAACTGTGGAACTGTGGAATTGGGAAAGACACCCCGGGAAAGAATGTTGAGTTGGGGAGTTGTTGAGTCGTTGAGTTGGGAAAACCCCCCATCTGGAATCTCCCCCCATCACTATTCACTGCTTTTCCAGTGTACCATAGAATAGATACCAAGAAGAGCAGGGTAGAAAAGAAGGGGGTTAAATAAGAAGAAAAGTAGAGAAAAAAACGTTAAAAAAGAGGAAGAAACGACCTGCCGATGGAAAGGGGGAAAATCGGACAATAAAATAGACAACCACTCTTCCACTGATAAAAAATAATACATCGAAGGCAATGTGTACACTCGAACCGGATTAAACTATCTTGAGTTCAATTGTTTTCGTGAGAATGTCTACGTAGTTAAAAGAGACTCTCTGGCACGATCCTTCCACGTTCATTTTGAGTGTGAAGAAGAACGGATAGGTTGTTTCAATGATGCCCTGACGAACGACTGTTTTCTTTCGGCCCTTGTTGACTTCGATTTGAACTTCTTTCCCTTTTTTTTCTAGAACCCATTCTTTAATCTGATCCAGGCTTTGAACTGCCAACATTCCCTCATTCCCCACAGTTTTCTATCATTATACTATATTTTGTAGAAATTTCAACAAGA
>JAPLGF010000119.1 GCA_026390275.1 Candidatus Atribacteria bacterium | reverse complement strand
CGGGAAAAAACAACCGGCGGTATTTCCCAATTTCATAGGTTTCACTTTCTACGCTTTTCCCAACACCTGGAAGGCACTCGTGACCTCGTTGAGTTCCTGGGTGATGCGTTCCTGACGCTTCTTCTGGTAGGTGATCCGGAGAGAGTTGATCATCTCGTCAGAGTGGGTGGTGGCAGCGTCCATGATGGTGAGTCGGGTGGCCTGTTCGCTGATGAACGATTCCGTGATGCCCCTATAGAACTGGCTGGCAATATATTCGAAGGTCAGACGATCGATGAGCGATGAACAGTTGCTCAGTAAATCGTACTGTTCCTGCAACTCTTCCCGTTTTTCCGTCGGGAGATAGATGCCCTGGATGGGGACGGGAAGGACCCGGCGGATGGTGGAGCGGTATTCGCTCACCGAAAGGTAACGGTTAAAGATGATATAGAGTTGAGAAAAATATCCCTCCCGATGGAATTGCAGCAGGGAATAGACAAAATCCCGGATATCCTGGTAGTGAGGAATCTGATGAACGGGAGGGGTGAGGACGGGGGAGGGGGGAGGGATGATAGAGATGGACTATTTCATTCAAGCGAAGAATCTGTTCTGCAAAGAGACGCGATTCCTCCAGGGTTCTCCGCCCCATTCTCCAGCGGACGGCGGAAATCGTCTTCATCGTTCGGGTGACATGCCGGATCTGTTGAATCAATTCGATCTGCTTTTTGATAAATTGTATCTTGGCCATTTAATCTCCTCATGATTCCGGTGTTTCGGGCGATGGGGAGGGAAGGGTCCCTTCCACGAATTGTTTGGTGAAAAAAGAGATGAATTCTTTGAGCTCCTGCTCGATACGGGGATCAAAATCTCTTTCCCGGCGAAGTTCGGAGAGCAACTCCTTCCTGGTCTCCGTGGCATATCGATAGAGGGTGGCTTCCCATTCTTTGATCCGGGGAAGGGGAACCACATCGATGAATCCCTGGGTCACAGCATAAACGGTGAGAATTTCGAACGCCAGATCGATGGGGTGGAACTGAGTCTGGACGGTGAGCTGGAGGACCCGTTTTCCGTGTTCGAGCTGTTTGGTGGTGATTTCATCCAGTTCTGCACTGAAACGGGCAAAATCCTCTAATTCAAAGTATTGCGCCAGATCCAGACGGAGCCGGCGAGCCACTTTTTTCATGATGGAGGTTTGAGCTTCTCCCCCCACCCGGGAAACGGAGAGACCGATGTTGATGGGAGGAAGAAATCCCTTGGCGAAGAGAGAGCTTTCCAGATAGATCTGGCCATCGGTGATGGAAATAATGTTCGTCGGGATATAGGCGGCGATGTCTCCTTCCTGCGTCTCGACGATGGGCAGGGCAGTCATGGAACCTCCTCCCAGTTGATTGGAGAGTTGAGAACTTCTTTCGAGTAAACGGGAATGGATATAAAAAATGTCACCGGGATAAGATTCCCGCCCGGGGGAACGCCGCATGAGGAGAGAAAGTGACCGGTAGGCCACCGCGTGTTTGGAGAGGTCGTCGTAGATCACCAGAACATCGGAACCCTGGTACATGAAATATTCGGCAATGGTACACCCGGAATAGGGTGCCAAGTAGAGAAGGGCGGGAGAGTCTTCGGCCGAGGTGGTGACCACGATGGTATAATTCATGGCGCCATAGCGTTTGAGAGTATCGACGATTTCGGTGGTAGATGAGAGCCGCTGCCCGATCGCCACGTAGATACAAATCACATTTTTGTTTCGCTGATTCATGATGGTATCGAGGGCAATGGTGGTTTTCCCGGTTCTCCGGTCACCAATGATGAGTTCTCGCTGTCCCTTACCCAGGGGGATCATGGAATCGATGGCTTTGATACCGGTGAGGAGGGGCCTCTGAACCGGCCGTCGCTCGATGACCTCCGGTGCCCGATTGATGACCGGCCGTTTCGATCGACACTGGGGAGAAGATTGTCCGTCCAGGGGATTCCCCAGGGGGTCGATGATTCGCCCTAATAATTCTTCACCGACCGGGATCTCCATCACCCGCCCGGTTCGGAATACCCGTTCGCCATGATGGAGAAGAGAATGGCTGCCGAAGAGAATACAACTGATGTTCTCTCGGCCCAAATTGAAGATCTGTCCCTTCAGGCCCTCCCCAAAAATCACCAGCTCACCCATCATGGCTTCCCGGAGGCCACTCACGACTGCAATGCCATCCAGGACCTCCACCACCTCGCCCACCTCATTGACCTCGGGCTCGGGGACAAAAGTGTGAATGGATTCTTTGACTTTCAGAAGGGTTTCCTGGAAAAACGTCATGCTTTCATCCCCTCGCTCAATATCCTCTCGCGCATTTTTTCCAGTTGAGTTTCCAGGCTGCAGTCGATGTATATTTCTCCGCACATGATGATCACGCCTCCAATGAGGGAAGGGTCGAGTTCTTCCTGAAAGACCGCATGCTCCATATCAGCGATGCGGGAGAGTTTCTGGTAAATGGTGTCTCGCTGTTTTTCAGTGAGAGGAAAGGGAGTGATAATCTTGACCACTTCCCTGCTATTGCTCATGACTCACTTCCATCTGCGCTTCAATCCGGATGATGGCCTCATCTAGCATTTTATCGATGATCTCATCCTGGATAGAGGGGGTAATACTGTGGGAGAGAATCTTGGATGCCATCTCAGTGGAGATGTCAATGATATCAGTTTTCAGACTGGAGAAAATTTTCTGGATTTCCGACCGGGCTTTTTCCTCATGGGTTTGTTTGATTTTCTCGCCTTCCCGGTAGGCTTCGTCGATGATTCCAGATTTAATCTTCGCCGCCTCCTGATTGGCCGTCTCCACCATTTCCTGATATTTTTGATGGATCATCTTACTCTCTTCTTCATATTTCTTCTTGGTTTCGTCGGCTTTCTGTTGAGCTTTCTCGATGGAACTCAATTCATCCTGAATATGCTGGGAACGATTATCGAGAGCCTTCACGACCGGCTTAAAAAGAAATCGAAAGAGCAGCATCACCAAAACCACAAAATTGATGATTTGGAAAATGATACTGCGATCAATGCTGATCATGATTCAGGAACACCTCATTTAAAGACGTATTTCAAGAGTGGATTGGCAAATAATAGAATCAGTGAAACCACCAGGACATAAATTGCCAGTGATTCCAAGAGAGCCAGCCCCACGAAGAGAGTCCGGCTGATGGGACCGGTGGCTTCCGGTTGCCGGGCGATTCCTTCCAGTGCTTTGGCACATGCTTTCCCTTGGCCCAAAGCAGGGAAAATAACCCCGATGGCAATAGCAAAACCAGCCGTTACGACCGTTACGCACAAAAAAAGAATTTCCCCCTGCACATTTCGTCACTCCTTTTTTTGCAAATTGCATGGATTCTACCACCTGCATCATAAAACATCAATGAAAATAATATCCGTTGCCCTCAACACGGTTAAAAACAAAGAAACTCCTTCCTGCACAATACACTTTCCCCCCGGGATAGATGGTGTTGGAAAAGGACAGAAAAAGGCCTTTGGTGAAACGATGGGAGACGGGGACTTACCCTTCAGCCGAATCTTCTTTCTCGATGGCAGCGCTCAGGTAGACAATGGTGAGAATGGTGAAAATGTAAGCCTGAATCACCCCGGTAAAAATGGCAAAAAGCATCATGGGAACCGGGACGATCAGGGGAGAGAGGATGAAGAGAATGGCGATCACGATCTCTTCTCCCAGGATGTTTCCGAAAAGACGTAGAGCTAAGGAAAACGTCCGGGTGACTTCACTGATGATGTGGAATGGAGCCATGATCGGGGAAGGAGTGATATACACCTTCAGATAGTTTTTCCAACCCTGATTTTTTACTCCATAGTAGGGAACGGCACAAAAGACCACCAGCGCCAGGGCCAGGGTGGTGTTAAAATCACTGGTGGGCGCTTTGAGACCGGGGATAAGTCCTGCTAAGTTCGCTGATCCGATGAAGAGGGCCAACGCCCCGACGAGGGGTAAGAGTTGTTTCCCGTTATGAGGAGACATGTCCTCGATCATGTTGATGATTCCTTCCACGAACATTTCCAGAATATTCTGCCAGCGTCCGGGAATGAATTTCAGATGGCGGGTAGCGAGGATCGAGGCGATAATAAGAGCACCCATCACCAGCCAGGTCGATACCACGGTTTTGGTGACCGGGAGAGTTCCTAAATAGAAATAGATCTTGGTGGTCAAGAATTCCATACGACTCCATCACCCTCTAAAGAATTGTATACTCATTATCCAGACTGTCAAGAAGTAGCCTATGGAAAAACCGGTCAAAAACCACGGGATATCTGGTTGCAGATACTTCAGAATGAGAATGATAGCCACGCCCGAGACTGCCAAACGACCGATCAGCCCCGAAAACGACGTACTTTTTCCCGTGGCCGTGAGTTTTTTCACACTCACGGCCACCAGATATACCGCCGCCAGTGCCACTCCGGCACCTGACACGAGACTAACCACGTTTCTTCCGATTTCCATCATCCCGGCGATCATTTTCGTCTTTTTCGCTTTCTCTCATCAGAAACTGGTAGAGATTGTAAAATCCTAAGAGGGCACCCAGGGCAATAAGAGACAAGGTCCAGCTAAACCCCAGCGGATAATTTTTATCCAGATACTGACCGAGAAAGACGCCCATCACGATCGGAGCAATCGTCATCCAGGAAATATCCCAGATCTGTCCAAAATTTTTCCAGATATTCTCTTCTATCCCCGTTTTTTTCTTTCTCATAGGAGAATTATAGACGAAAACCAACCGGGTATCGAACCATCATTCAGGATAAAAAATTTTCCGGAAGGGAAATGGAAGAGAGGGAGAAGAAAGACTTGCATTCTCATCGAATTCTTTATAATATATATCTGTTATTCACAGGTCTGTTATTCACAGGGGCGGAAATAGCTCAGCGGTAGAGCATCGGCTTCCCAAGCCGAGGGTCGCGGGTTCAAATCCCGTTTTCCGCTCCATATCATACCATAAAGCCAAAGTTTAGACTTCCCGTTTCTTCATTTTCCCCTTAAAAAACCCCCGAGTTCGTTGTTCCTGGGAGGGTGTTTTAAATGGGAAGAACCAAATTACAACTGGTTACACTGTCAACTTGGGAAGAATACTTTTCAGATTTTATCACCACCAAAAAGGTACAAGGATTGAGGGAAAGGACCATTGAGGATTATCAGTATCACCTTACCCGCTTCTTTCAAGGATATCCGGATTGTTTGGAGGAGTACCACCAACTATGCCATGGTGTCTCAAGGTACTTCGCCGTTTCTAATATTGCACCCGCCACTTTCAACATCAGGCGTAAATATCTGAAATGTTTTTTCTCCTACCTGGAAAGGGAGGAAGTCGTCCACCAGAACCCGGTCGACTTCCCACTGAGGAAAGATGAAGGGGGGGCAAGAAATGTCTCCCGAGATGTCTTAACTGAGCTCCTCAAGCTTCCAGATAGAAAGACCTTCACCGGGCTGCGGGATTATTGTATCGTATTATTCACCCTCGATACTGGAACCCGGCCAGGTGAATCGCTCCAACTTCTCCCCAAGGATATCAATCTCCCGGGAATGGAAGTCACCATCAGAGGAGAAGTAGCTAAAACCAAGGTCACCCGGACTGTCCCTATTTCCGCGCTCACTGTTACCTATATTCAAAAGTTATTAAGGGCCCGACTTACCACCTGGAATGACACCGTTCCAGCCTTCTGCTCTTATGAGGGGAAACCTATGCTGGAAACCTCCTGGGGCCATCGATTGAAAGGTTACAGTAAGTGCCTGGGCTGTTCAGTCACTCCTTATAGCTTGCGTCATTCCTTCGCTCTGTTATACTTGAGGAATGGAGGAAACGTCTTTACCCTTCAAAGGACCATGGGACATGCTGATTTGAATATGACCAAACGGTATTTAGCTCTTACTCAGGAGGATTTAAAGAGGGAACATGAAACCGCTTCACCGGTGAATTTATTCAATAAAAAAAGGGTGAAGAACATTTGAATATGTCAAGGATGTTCCTGGACGATAAAAAGGTTGGATTTTCCGGATAATCTCTCTTCTGGTATTCATGGTGAGCTCCATTTCGTTCTCTCCGGTCTTTAAAAAATCTCCTGGAGGTAGGATAGTTGATATCAAGATTTTTAGCTGAGGCAACGATAGAAATTCATCAAGATTTTAGATGATTCAATTCGAACCATAGAAACGTAAAACTGAATTGGTGTATAATGAAAAATAGGAAACCCCCTCCGGAAGTGAACAGAGCCCCTTAAAGATCGGGAGGGATTCTCTACTCGTTAGCAGTTCCCTTTGACCCTGGGATACCCCGATCCCGAACTATTGGAAAAAAGTGGAGTGGTTTCACCATACCTCTGTTTTATCGGGAGAACCTCATAACATGGACCCTCACGAGAGATCCAAGCACCAGGGAGTTTCTCTACTCATCCTCATTTTCCTCATCCTGACGGCGGTCATCGTCACCGCCAGCCGCCTGTATTACCAGAGTTACCTGCAACATTTCCGCACTCAGGTGGAGCACCAGCTTTCCGCCATCGCCGAGCTGAAGGTGAATGAGCTCGCCCGCTATCGGAAAGAACGATGGGGGGATGCCACCTTTTTCTACCAGAACTTCACCTTTTCCGCTCTGGTCCAGCGCTATTTCGAGCAGCCGGAGGACCGGGAGATCCAAAACCAACTCCGGACCTGGCTCAATCATTTCCAGACATCGAAGAGTTATGAACGGGTCATGCTGCTGGACGCTCAGTACACCAAAAGGATGATAGAACCCGAAGGACCGGAGAGAACCACTTCCCTTGTTTCCCCGAGTAACTCCGAGAGCCTGCGCTCAGGAAAGATCGTCTTTGAGGATTTCTACTGGAATGAAGAGAATCAGCACATCTACCTGAAGATACTGGTCCCCCTGCTTTTTGCCGCTAACGATAACCGGTTGCTGGGGGTCATAGCTCTGAGAATTGATCCCGAGCAGTATCTCTATCCTTTACTCCAGCGCTGGCCTACCCCCAGCCAAACGGCCGAGACCCTGCTCCTCCGCCGGGAGGGAAATGACGTCCTGTATTTGAATGAGCTCCGGTTTCAGAAGGGGGCCGCCCTCACCCTGCGCCTCCCCCTGGAAAGTAACGATGTACCCGCCGTGAAGGCGGCCCTGGGCCAGGAAGGGATAGTAGAAGGCCGGGACTACCGGGGAGTGCCGGTGATCGCCGTGGTGCGTACCGTGCCCGATTCCCCATGGTTTCTGGTTGCCCGCATGGACACCGCCGAAGTGTACGCCCCCATCCGAGAACGGATCTGGATAATAGGGGTGGTGGTCGGCATCCTGCTCCTCGGTTCCGGCGCCGGGGTGGGTCTGGTCTGGCGGCAGCAGAGTGCCCGCTTCCACCAGGAGCGGCATGAGGCGGCAGAGAAGCTGCGTGACCAGGAGCAAAAGCACAGAGCGCTCTATAATAACATCGGAGTCGGGGTGGCGATGATCAGCCCGAACATGGAGGTTCTGGCACTAAACCACCGGATGCAAAAATGGTTTCCGGAGACGAACCTCGAGCAACGACCGCTGTGCCACCAAGAATTCAACTGCCCTCCGCGTGACGAAGCCTGCCTGGATTGCCCCACACACCTGACCTTGAAAGACGGCCAGTTGCACGAAGCCGAGGTGAAGATATCGACTCCCAATGGAATTCGATGCTTCCGGAATGTCTCAACGGCGATCATCGATGCTCAGGGAAAAGTGGAATCCGCCATTGAAATGTTGGATGACATCACCGAACGCAAACGGATCGAGGAGGCCCAGTTGTTTCTGTTGCAGTGTGGTTCCCTGGGCTCAGGCGAGGATTTCTTCGAATCACTTGCGCGTTATCTCGCCAAGAGCCTCGGAATGGATTATGTCTGCATCGATCGCCTGCAGGGAGACGAGCACACTGCCCAGACGGTGGCCATCTACTTCGATGGGAAATTCGAGGATAACGTGGAGTATGCCCTAAAAGACACCCCTTGCGGCGATGTGGTGGGAAAGACGATCTGTTGCTTTCCCCAGGATGTGCGTCATTTGTTTCCCCAGGACGTAGTGCTCCAGGAGATGATGGCCGAGTGTTATGTCGGAACCACTCTGTGGAGTTTCGACGGGAAACCGATCGGCCTGATCGCGGTCATCGGGCGAAAGCCCCTGGTGAACCCCTACCTGGTGGAATCGGTGCTGAAACTGGTGGCAATCCGCGCAGCCGGCGAACTGGAACGCAAAGCGGCGGAAGAGGCCCTCCATCGCCTGGCCTCGGTGGATGAGCTCACTGGCATCTCCAACCGGCGGGTATTCATCGAGACCGCTGGGAATTAGATGAGCAGGTTCCACCGCTATGGAAAGCCCTTCACCTTCATCATGATGGACCTGGATAACTTCAAATCGGTCAATGACCGATTTGGGCACCAGACCGGAGACCGGGTTTTGAAGGATTTTGTTCATACGG
>JAPLGF010000299.1 GCA_026390275.1 Candidatus Atribacteria bacterium | reverse complement strand
CACCGGTTATAGCCATGAGGAGCTCGCTTCCATGTCTATTTTTAAATTTTTTCATCCCGACTCGGTTCCAGCAGTAAAAAAGCGCGCAGAATCCCGCCAGAAAGGACTGGATGTTGAAAGCCATTACGAGGCGAAAATCATCACCAAAGATGGAAAGGAGAAATGGGTACTCATCTGTTCCTCCACCATCTTCTATCAGGGGAGAAATTCAGGATTGGCATCTTTAATTGACATCACCGACCGCAAACAGGCGGAAGAGGCCCTCCATCGCCTCGCCTCGGTGGATGAACTCACCGGCATTTCCAACCGGCGGGTGTTCATTGAGACCGCTGAGAATGAGATAACCAGGTTCCACCGTTATGGAAAGCCATTTACCTTTATCATGATAGACCTGGATAATTTCAAATCAGTCAATGATCGATTTGGGCACCAGGCCGGGGACCGGGTTTTGAAGGACTTGATTCATACCGTTGCAAAACAAATCCGGAATGTGGATACCCTGGGACGGCTGGGGGGAGAAGAGTTTGGCATCCTGCTGGTAGAAACCGCCCTGGCCGAGGGATTGACGACCGCCCGGCGTATCCATGAGGCTTTGCACCATACCAAAACGAAGCTCGATTCCGGGGAAGTTTTGACCGTGACGGCCAGTATGGGTCTTTCGGAGATAACCAAAGAGGATATTTCTCTGGATTCCCTGATTTCCCGGGCTGATATGGCGCTTTATAAAGCGAAAGACCTGGGACGGGATCAGATTGAGGTCAATACTTAGAACCAGGTGATGTTTTAATCCAGCGGGAAATCCCCGCCTGTCAAGGCGGGGTTATCTATAAGAGTTTCTACAATTTCTACAAGCTATAAAAGGGTGATCTCATGGTCTTTAGGCCGCTACAGGAAGCCACAGGACAACGTTTAAATTTAAACTTTCACGAATTATCCTCTTTGTTATTTTGGGAATATGTGGGCTATCAAAGATCATATTGTAAATGATTATTAACGTATTTTTATCTAATGTTTCCTTTATTTCAATGTTTGAAATGTTTTTGTTTATATCTGATTCAGGGTATGAATAAGGATCCTCTGAAAAATCCAATACACAGGGTTCTTCAAATCCAAAGCTCCCTGCGTTAAATAATAAATGAGGGTTCCTTGCTCGTGGTCCTCCCGGCGGATAATGCTGTATCTGTGTGGTAGTGGTGTGAATATAGATCATGACTGAGGGTGTAACCGAAGAAGTTTTCCCTAAGCAAACAAACCACCGGGCTTTCCCAGGAGGTTGAGAATATCTTGGATCAGGAAAGTTGTTCCAGCGGATCACATCGCCTACTTTCAATCTCCATACCCTTCTTTAATCCGGAATAGATTAAGAAATTCTCTTCTTGTGGACTGAGATCTTCGTCTTTTTTGTCGCAGATATTAGGGAAGGCGTCAATCATTTTAATCATACTATTTTTCTTCCCATACCACGCTTTCTCCCAGGGGACAATAACCTCATGCGAAGCACCACTGAGAATGTTTGTGTCAATGGACGTGTTTATATATATTTCGACTATCCTTTTCATTTCCTCAATTTCAACTTCTGAAAAATACTCAAGATCTGGCTTCTTGCCCTTAGTTTTCACAATGATTACGTTGCTATTCTTTTCCTGTGGAACGAATTTGAAAAGTTTTGTTTCATAATTGTCGCGTTGGCTGTATATCTCTATTGGGACCGGTCCTCTTTCCATGGCCATATATTCTAAATCCAGGACAGGCCGGCCAGTTTTTATCAGCATTCCAAAATCAAATAGGGCTAAGTATTTGTATATGTAGGTTTGAGTGGGGTCCTTTTTCCTCCACCTTTTGTGTTCCTTCACAAAGAAACAAATAGCGTTTTCAAGCCTTTCCTTCTTATAAGCAAACACGGATATCCTCTATGAAATAATGAAGATAGATAATTAATACGCTTCTATTTCTGAAATAGTTCCTAGCATTAAAATTATAGTCCAGCGATTCAAGCAAAGGAAGATATGATTAGACCAAATCTAGGCAATGAGTTAAAAATCTCCTTAGGCATACGTTATGGAACGCTGTCTGAGCTCCTCTTATTTCTTAAGACGTGAATCATAACACTCTCAGGGAAGATCCCCCCTTCAACGGGCTGTGGGTTTACGATAAATGGCAATGTCTGGGGCGATTTTGGGAGTTTTGGAGCGTGGGACCCTAAGGTTGAAAAACATAGAACACTTTTTGCTGTCAAGTAATGTAAATTATCGTGTCTGGAGACATCGATTTATTCATTTTGAGAATCAGCCCTTTTCTTATAAGTTATTTCAGCATTTCAATAATATCTTTTTACAGTAAAAACTTATGGCTACTGATTTCAATCCTTCCTTGCCTCTTCCATTCTGGAACGCGTAATCGGTGGTCCTTCTCCCTCACTTTTAACGTCAACACTGGGGTCTTTATTGTTTGGGATCTGAGTTGACCTCTTTATAATAATACCTTATTATAATTTATAGTGATTTTAAATTAAAAACTACCTTATAATTAATATGGTAAAAATATGAAGGTTATTGCTGTTGCCAACCAGGAGGGCGGATGTGGAAAGAGCACCATTGCCTTGAATTTGGCAATAAACCTTTCTCTTGTGGGAAAAGGAGTGATTCTCTTTGATACTGATCCACAGCAAAACGCATGGGGAACCATTCAGAGCCGGACCGATGACCTTATCCCCGCTTATTCTGTGAAATCGGATATCCACAAGAAAATTCAAAGTTTTGATCACCTTGATTATGGAATTATCGACACTCCTCCTCACAATAGTGAAATTATCCGCTCCGCTCTTGTTTCGGCTGACCTGGTGATCATTCCCCTTCAAGATTCCCCCCCTCGATATCCGGAGCTCCAAAGAGACGGTGGATCTGGTCTATAAAGCGAAGGCATATCGTCCGGGAATGCAGGTTTATTTTCTCCTCAATCGTATTCAGCCGAATACCATCCTGGCCCGGGGTTTGAGAAAACACCTTGAGGAGGTTTACCAGGAGGTGGGAATTTTGAAGACGGAATTCCATAACCGGGTGGTGTATAAGCAATCCCTCATTTATGGCCAGGCCGTCACCGAGTTTGAAAAACGGGGACCGGCCACCGAGGAAATCAATGCCTTAACCCGGGGAATAATAAATATACTGGAATAATGATAATGTAGTTATTATATTTTATAGCGTTATAGTATTTTAACCGTATTTATTATTATGGAGGCGAAAAGGGAAATATGGAAAAAATAGAAAGCCAAGCTTTAACGACATGGAGAAGTTTGTTTATGGTGAATCTGAGAGACAGGGTGGATCCCTGCCGGTGGCCTCGCCGGAAAAAAGAATGCCCGGGAGACCCAAAGTGAACCAATACCCGACTGAGGTGAAGTTGAGCATTTTACTTCCTAAGGAGATACACAAAAAGCTCAAGATAAAGTCAGCTGAAATGGAAAAACCGATGGCCGAAGTGGTGGTGACAGCCGTGAAGGAATATTTAAAAATCTAAGTTTTCTAATAGTGTCTTTGAATATATTTATTTTATCTGTCTAAAACAACAAACACATTTAAAAGGGGGTTAAAAACGGGGAATCACCAGATAACTATAGACATGAATGGCAAGTTAGTGACAACCCTGGGAGACATTCTTCCGGAGGAACCAGGATTGGATATCCTGTTTGTTGCCAAGACACCAGTTTCAGTAAGCGTTGAAGCCGGTCACTATTTCCAGGGAAAACAGGGAACAACATTTTGGAATAAATTGAAGGAGTATGGAATCCTAAAGGTTCCCCCTGGGGGAAAAGAAGATGACTGTCTCCTTGACCACAAATATGGGATAACCGATATTGTCAAGGTTCCACGTGATTACGGGAATGAACCTTCTGAAAAAGAATATGAAGAAGGAACAGCAAGAATCATGGGGCTTATAAAGAAACACGAGCCGGAGATAGTCTTTTTTGTATACAAGGCGGTTCTGGAGAATTCTTTGAAATACCAGTTTCCAAACCAACGGATTACTGCACAATATGGAATAAACAAAAACTTAGAAAGTTTCTTTGGGTGCAAGGTATTTGTTTTTCCCATGCCAGGCGTAGGAGGTTTAACCAGGGAAGAAATTGATCGCCACCTGGCTGACTTCAGGCTTGAGTTGGAGCGGATGAAGGCTTTCAAGACTCCCCTCACGGAGAAACCATGAACCATAACGGCAATCCCATCGAATCCCGTCTGTGGGCCGCGGCTGATGAACTGCGGGCTAATTCCAAGCTGAAATCCTCGGAATACTCCGTCCCGGTGCTGGGGCTGGTCTTCCTGCGTTATGCCGACTACAAGTTCCAAGGAGCGGCCAGGAAATTGGCGGGCACAAGCAGCGGACGGCGCACCATCGGCCCGGCTGATTATCAAGCAAAAGGCGCGCTCTACTTGCCCGAGGCGGCGCGTTTCTCGGCGCTGATTAAGCTGCCGGAGGGGGCCAACATCGGCGCAGCCATCAATGAGGCTATGCACG
>JAPLGF010000111.1 GCA_026390275.1 Candidatus Atribacteria bacterium | reverse complement strand
GGGGAGATTCCTTGAGGATGGTCATTTTCAGGTATAGGTGAATGTCTTTTCCCACTCAACAACTCAACATCATTTTCGGGGTAGAGAAGAGGTGAAGGAAATGGAGATACTTGTGGATCGTGATATGCTCCTGGCGATATACGAGAGAATGTGTCTTATCAGAAAGTATGAGAAAAGAGTGTATTACCTTTTCCTGGAAGGGGTGTTGCCTGGTACCATTCATCAATCGCATGGCCAGGAAGCCTGTGCGGTCGGAATGCTGATGGGGCTGCATAAAGATGACTATGTCACCTCCACCCATCGTCCGGCCGGTCACGTTCTGGCGAAAGGGGTACCGGTGGAATCGGTGATGGCGGAGATGTTCGCCCGATCCAATGGATGTTGTAAGGGAAAGGGTGGCTCCATGCATCTGGGGGATATCTCCTATGGTGCTGTTCCATCGATTGCGATTGTTGGGGGGGGTCTCCCGGTGGCGGTGGGGATTGGACTGTCCTGTAAAATGAGAAGGACCAGGAACGTCGTGGTCTGCTTCTTCGGGGATGGGGCATCCAACGAAGGGTCTTTTCATGAATCCCTGAATGGTGCTGCCATCTGGAATTGTCCGGTCATCT
Organism: Candidatus Atribacteria bacterium; assembly: GCA_026390275.1. Classification (GTDB taxonomy): domain Bacteria; phylum Atribacterota; class Atribacteria; order Atribacterales; family Atribacteraceae; genus JAPLGF01. Next base: position 9,873 of record JAPLGF010000111.1, on the reverse strand, counting down.
TTGCCTGTGAGAATAATTTTTACGGTGCATCTACCCATGTCAGTCGAGTCATGAAGGTCAAAAACATTGCCGATCGTGCCTGCGCCTATGGAATCCCGGGGGAAGTGGTGGATGGGAACGACGTTTTGAAAGTTTATGATGCGGCATCGCGGGCCATTCAACGGGCTCGGGAGGGGGATGGTCCCACTCTCCTGGAATTGCAGACCTACCGGATGGGGGGACATTCCCGTAATGACGCCTGTCACTATCGGGATAAACAGGAAGAAAAAGAATGGCTGGCCCGGGACCCTATCGTTCTATACCGGGATTATCTGATACGAAGGCAGGTGGTCGATGCATCTGTGCTTGAGGGATTGGAACAAAAGATTGACGATCGAATTGAACAGGCGGTTATGGTTGCTCAATCCAGCCCATCACCTCAACCGGAAGATGCCTTACGGGATGTTTACTGGGAAGGAGGGAATTGATCCATGCCACTCATGAGTATTGCCGAGGCATTGAGAGAGGCTATCCGGGAAGAGATGAGACGAGATGAACGAGTTTTTTGTATCGGCGAAGATATCGGGATTCCAGGTGGGTTTGGGGGTGCCTTCACTGTCACTCTCGGTCTTTCGGAAGAATTTGGACATGAACGGATCCTGGATACTCCCATCTCGGAAATCCTGATCGCCGGTGCGGCGGTCGGTGCAGCCATAACCGGCATGAGACCGATTGCTGATGTTCAATACGGCGATTTTCTCTTCTGTATGATGGACCAGATCGTCAATCAGGCGGCGAAACTCACGTATATGTCCGGAGGAAGACTCCGGGTTCCCCTGGTGCTTCGTGCTCCGGTGGGAGCGACCACCCGGGGGGCGCAGCATGCCCAGAGCTTAGAAGGTTTCTTTACTCATGTACCGGGATGGAAAGTTATTTGCCCATCCACCGCCTATGACGCCAAGGGACTTCTCAAAACTGCCATTCGGGATGATAATCCAGTCCTGGTTTTTGAACATAAATTGCTTTACGGAAGCAAGGGTCCCCGCTCCGAAAAAGGAGCACTGAGTCCGGTGGGAGAGGTTCCTACCGGAGAGTATCTCATTCCATTTGGGAAAGCTGCCGTAAGGAGAGAAGGAACAGATATCACCGTGCTTGCCAATCTCCTTATGGTCTATCGGGTTCTAGAAGCGGCGGATGTTTTAGAGAAAGAAGGGATCAGTTTGGAAGTAATTGATCCCCGGACCCTGGTTCCTTTTGATTATGAGATAGTTTATCAGTCTCTCTCCAAGACCTCCCGATTGATGATCGTCCACGAAGACACCCGGCGAAATGGTTGGGGTGCGGAGGTGGCAGCTTCGATCTCAGAAAAAGCCTTTTCTCTTCTCCGAGCACCCATCCAGCGGGTAGCGACCTGTGATGTTCCCATTCCATTCGCTCCGGTGATGGAGAAATTTGTGGTTCCTTCGGTAGAACGAATTGTCGATGAAGTCCGGAAGATGATGGAATAATAAAGAGAGGAGAAGCGGTTTTCTTTTGTTAAAGCTAAAAAGGGTGGAACGATCACTCCTCGGGAGGTGTTGTTAAGTTTTCACAGGAAAAAGCCTCAGGAGGAATCCTGGCATCAGTGAAGGGCTGATGACTCAAAATTGACAAATGAATAATAATTATGATAATTTATAGGTTATAAAAGAGAGGTTTGATGCCAAAGCGCGTTCTCTATGACCTGGGAATGGCGCAGAGGATGGTCGGGGGACGTTTTAAGACAATCTCTACCGGAGCAGGCGATCAACCCGGAATAACCAGGGTGATGGGGCTGGGCTTTCACAGAGACGATAAACCTGTGGGACCGGAAAATGGTTTCGCAGGTTTTTTGTTGTACAACACATCATTCTGGGAGGAAATAGGTATGGAAGAAGGTATACGTTACCGTCGGGTTAGAAATGTTCTGCTATGGGTTCTCGTCCTTAACTGGGCTGTGGCACTGGCCAAGATCTTCTTTGGACGGGCCATCGGTTCTGCCAGTATGACCGCCGACGGTTACCATTCTTTTGCTGATGGAGCATCCAATATCATCGGTCTCGTCGGGATTGCCATTGCTGCTCGTCCCGCTGATCGGGATCACCCCTATGGACACAAGAAGTATGAAACATTCACCGCCATTGCCATTGCCATACTGCTTTTTTTAGTGAGTGTGGATATTTTACGGAACGCTTTCGGTCGCCTGGCAAACCCGGTGGTTCCGGATGTGAAAAGTACCAGCTTTTTAGTCATGATCATCACCATGATCATCAACATCATTGTGGTACGGACGGAGTATGGTGCCGGCCGGGAATTAGAAAGCGATATCTTGGTGAGCGATTCACTCCATACGAAAAGTGATATTTATGTGTCAATTTCTGTCTTTGCTACCCTTATTGCCGTGAAATTTGGGGTCACCTGGCTGGATATGATTGCGGCGGTGGTGATTGCCGGGCTCATCATTCGGGCTGGAATTCAGGTCCTCCGACAGAGCTCGGATGTTCTGTGTGATCGAACACCCATCAAGCCAGATGAGATCAAAGAAATCGTGCTGTCTGTTCCCGGTATTCAAGACTGTCACATGATTCGAACCCGGGGACGGCTGGATGATATGTACATTGATCTCCACATTTTGGTGGACGAGAATATGCCAGTAGAAGAAGCCCATGAGCTGGCGAATACCGTGGAGCAGCATTTGAAGAAAGAAATAGCGGGTGTCTCCGATGTGGTGGTTCATATCGAACCGGAAAATCAGCACGAAACCGAAGAGGATGACGATACCCTTTCTCTCTCTAATGATAAACAGTGAGGGGGATAAGAGAAAATGCACTTACCCCCCCTGTACCCCTCCGGTGGAGGGGAATTAAAATTTATCGAATAACGGAGATTTGGGGGAGAGGCCAGTAGATGACAAATGCTCTCCCCAGGATATTCTTGCGAGGAACATACCCCCAGAAGCGGCTGTCGTCGCTGTTTTGACTGTTATCGCCGAGGACAAAGTAGGATCCATCCGGAACAGTGTGTTCACCCTGACCATAAAAACCCATGTCATAGTAAGTCCGCCCGAATTTCTCACCTTGCAGTGGATTGTCATTCACGGTTACCATCCCGTTTTCGATTTTAATTCGATCCCCCGGAAGTCCAATAATCCGTTTGATTAAATTTTTCCGATCGTCGATGGGATAACGGAAAACAATGATGTCACCCCGCTGGGGATCAGTAAAGCGGTAATAAAATTTTGCGACCAGGACCCTTTCACCAGGTATAAGAGTGGGCTCCATGGAACTGGACGGAATATAAAAACTTTGAATGACAAAAGTGATGATGAGCAGGGCAATGACAATGGACCACACCAGCGTTTCTATGATTTCCCTCAACGGTCCCTTTTTTCTAGTTTTTCCTTCTGGTGATAACTTTTTTGCCTGTTGATTTTTATTCGCATCGCTCTTTTTTGTTTCTTTTTTCATAGTGGTCCTCTTTTCCCGGAGAAGAGTGATTTTACTGATGAAAAAGTGTCAGTGATATCCGACGTGCATGATCACTTTTCCGATGATACAGGCCGGTTTATCAATCAAGACAATGGGGTCATAGTTGGGATTGGAGGATTTGAGGATCACGGCACTGGATTGAAAAATGACTTCCTTGATACACAGACCAACATCTTCCATTTCCACTACGGCGACGTCACCGGAATTGACCTGCAGATCAGGAGAAAAAATCACCAAATCATTCTCGACGATCCCTTTCCCCACCATAGAATCCCCTTTTGCCCGCACGATATACAAACGAAGGCCATTGTTAAATGCATTACCGGTTTTCATCTGGATGAGCGATTTCTTAAAAACTTCATAACCAACGGTATAGGTGTCAAAGTCATTTTCTGCTACTCCACAGGGGATTTTCGAAGAAAGAACTGGAATGGCCACGTCATCTTCGTCGAGAGTGAAAATATCCCGGTTGAGGATGCCGGTGACCAGAAAGAGTTCTCTCTTTTCCACATCCAGGGAGTGTCCAATCTTAAGCAGGGTTGCCACGTCCGGTTCGCGCTCGCCCTTGAGCCATCGGCAGATCGCTGATTGTGAAACCCCCGCTTCATGGGCCAGCCGGACCTGATTCCACCCTTTCTCGCTCATTTTTTCTTTCAGCCATTCTTTGAAGGCCATAATCGAATTATATGACAGCCGGAAAAAAAAATCAAATATTATTCCGTAAGAATAATTGACAGGAGTCATATTTGAATATATCGTCTATATCGTCTGCTGGTCACAAAGTTACTCTTTTTGTATCGAAGTATTGATCCGTTCCAGCACGTCTTTTTCCAGGTCGGGAATGGTTCCCAGGAAGCGGTGAACGATCTCGGGGAGAAGGTCATGGCGTGTGGCTTCGAAGCGGAGAGTATAGACTGGTTCAGTGACGGAGTTCCGTATAAGACCCCATCCCTCTGGCCACTCGGCTCGAATCCCATCAATTTTAGAGAGGGTGTGACCGTGAAGGTTTTTTTCTAAGATGAACATCAGTCCTTCTCGTCCCCGGGCAGAGATCCGGATATCGGGAGTCACATTGGGTTCTGGGAAGGTACTCACGATTTGAGAAAGCGATTTCTTCTGACGGGAAAGATGAGAGAGAAAAACCAGTGCGGCATAGAGACCATCATCCCGTCGGAGCTCCCGGAAGAAATAATGTCCGCTGATTTCTCCCGCCATGAATGCATCCTCACGCAGGAGCCTGGTTTTGATGTAGGTGTGCCCAGATCGTTCCATAAGGGGAATACCACCCAGACGGGTGATTTCCTGGGGGACAATCCGGGAACATTTCACATCGTACACGAACTTTTGCTGGGGAGGAAGAGCAGGCATGATTTCCCGCAGGAAAAAGATTATACTCTGTTCCGGAAGAAGAACGCGGCCTTTCTCGTCAGCAAAAACCACCCGATCTCCATCCCCATCGAAGGCAATTCCCACATCCGCTTCCATATGCAAAATGGTACTGGAAAGAGCAGTTAAATTTTCGGGTTGGGAAGGATTGGGGGGACGGTTGGGGAAAGAGCCATCCCGTTCACAAAAAACCGGCGTAGTCTGATATCCCATGGCATGGAGGAAATGTGGTGCCAGTCCGGCAAAGCAACCATTTCCACAATCCACCACCACCTGCAATGAATGAACGGGGGGTTGAGAGATAGATCGGAGGAAGGAAAAATAATCTTTTTCCAGATTTTCCACCTGGCTGAGATTCCCAAAACCATTACGGAAGTCCTTTACACTGACCCGGTGTTCTATCTCACGGATATCTTCCGGGGTTACTGGTATATCGCCCAAGATCACCTTGAATCCATTATACTGAGCCGGATTGTGGGAGGCAGTGACCATTATTCCACCCCGGATGTGAAGTTTATCCACTGCGAAGTAGAGGAGAGGAGTAGGGACGATTCCAATATCGATGACGTGAACACCACTCTCCAGGAGACCTTTCACCAGGTGGCTTTTCAACTTGGGAGTGCTTTTTCGAACATCCCCCCCCACCGCGAACCGGCTTCCTTCCGGAACCATGGAAGCACAGGCCCGTCCAATAAGATACGCTTTCTCGTCGGTTATTTCTTCCTGATAAATTCCTCGGATATCACAGTCTTTAAAAATGCTCATGCAGTTTCTCCCCATCAATACGGTGAAAGTCTGAAGCATAATTATATCATCCCATTGTGGTACAGAAAGATGAGTGGAATGAAAATGGTTCGTTTCCTGGTTTTGAAGAAGGAGGGGAAAATGCTACAATGTCAATGGATATCTCCTCATCTTGATGTTCAGTCAATTAAAGAGTCGTAAATAATGAAAGGAGTCTGAGGAATCGGAATGAATACCTGGAAAGATACTCTCAAAAATACACCGCTTTCCCAAATCATGAAAACTGCTTATGTGAAACATATTATCATCCCGGCTTTTAATATTCCCTATCTCCCCATGGTGGAACCGGTCATTCAAGCCCTGGAGGACACCGAGTGTTTTGCTCTTCTGGAAGTGGCGCGGCCTGATATCAATCGTTTTGAGGCGAAAAGCTTCGCCGCAGTCAAGGCAGAATTTGATCGGTTCAAAGATCTGGCGGTAACCCGGATGCATCAAGATCATGTACCGGTGATCGATGAAGATGGGAAGGCCGTGGATTGGAAAGCACTGATCTCCGAAGCTCTCAATCTGAATTATGATTCCGTGATGATCGATGGATCCCGACTTCCGATTGCTGAGAACATTGCGGTCACCAGAGAAGTGGTCAACATGGCTCATCCCAGGGGAGTTCAGGTAGAAGCGGAGTTGGGCGCTGTTCTTGGTCATGAAAGCGGTCCTCTCCCCCCCTATGACGAAATTTTTGCATCCGGGAAAGGGTTCACTTCCCCCGATGATGCAGAACGTTTTGTGAGAGAGACGGGAGTGGATTGGCTCTCGGTGGCGATTGGAAACATCCATGGAGCGATATCGGGATCGGCCAAGGATCAGAAAAAGGTCGAGGCCCGGCTCAACATTGACCATCTGCGAAAACTTGCCGACCGGACGGGTATTCCCCTCGTTCTACACGGAGGTTCTGGGGTCAGGAAAGAATATGTTCTCCAGGCGATCCATAATGGTATCACCAAAATAAACGTGGGAACTGAAATTCGGCAAGCTTATGAGAAAGCCCTTCGGGAAACGAATAACGTAAGAGAGACGCAGGGAATACTTAAAGCGAAAGTCAGAAATATACTTAATGAGTACTATGAAATGAGCCATAGTGCCAGGACCCTGGGGGAATCGATCGAAAAAGAACTGTGACTATAGAGAAACGGGGAAGGGGAGGGTGTCCTGGGATTTCTTCTTCACCGGGCTCCCTCCCGGGTAAGGTACGCACGGGTCCAGGGACAGACGGAGATGCAAATCCCGCAAATGGTAGAATCGATGGATTTTGATTGGGCCAGTTTTCGGGCAGTTTCCCGACAAGCGAAAGCATCGTAGTACTCGTCCCGGGGGAGTTGAGGAGTCCAGGAAATACCCCGAATGGCGTGAGCGGGACAGGCTTCAACGCACAGGGTACAATTCCGGCAGCGGGAGGGCTCTCTCTTCGGTTTGGTATCCAGAGGAGCATTGGTGAGAACAGTGGTCAGTCGGATGGCACTTCCGTATGTCTCCGTTACCAGAAGAGCGGATTTTCCGATCCATCCCAACCCGCTCAGGGTGGCAGCCGTTTTGTGAGGAAAGTCAGCCGATAGAGTATGGGGATCAAAATTCTCAGTGGTTGGCAGGAGGATCACGGCCTGATACCCGGCATTGTTAAGTACATCACCAGTAGTGATCGCCAGGTGAGAAAGAAGCTGGTTTAACCGGAGATACTCTTGGTGGTATTCTCGGGTCGGTCCCTGGAGAATGCCAGCAATAATGGATGGCTGAAGTGCAACAGCAATCGAAACGGCAAATGGGAGTGGAAAATGTACCGAGAATGGAATATCAGCCAGAGGTGCAAAACCGATCAGGGATGCTCCTTCTCTCAGAAGCAGGGTATGAATTCTTTTCTGAATTTCATTCATTTTTGATATGTTTATGTCCTTTTTCTCCTCATTGTACCGCTTTTTCTCGGTTCGGTTCTTTTGTTATAATGAGACCTTGGAATATTTTTCATTAACATCATATTCGGGGTAGACAGGGAGTTGAGAAATGAGCGATATTGAGATGAGAGGAATCACCAAGCGATTTTCCGGGGTGATAGCCAACAATGGAGTGGATTTCGATCTCTGTCAGGGGGAAGTTCACGCGCTTTTGGGGGAGAATGGAGCCGGAAAATCGACCTTGATGAATACTCTTTACGGCTTATACCAGCCTGATTCCGGGACCATCACTATCAGCGGAAAGCGACAAGAATTTACCTCTCCACATGATGCCATCACGGCCGGGATTGGAATGGTCCATCAGCACTTCATGCTCATTCCCAGCCAAACCGTGTGGGAAAATATGATCCTCGGCCTTGACCAGCTCCCCCAGGTTCTTCCCAAAAAAAAGATTATTGAACGTATTCAGGCAATTTCTGAAAAATATTGTCTGCAAGTCGATCCCCTTTCCAGTATCTGGCAACTTTCCATTGGGGAGCAACAGCGAGTAGCCATCCTTCAAATGCTTTTTCGTAAGACCCGATTTCTCATTCTGGATGAACCGACTGCCGTTCTCACCCCGCAAGAAGCGCAGCATCTGTTTGAAGTGATTCGCCAGATGACCGGAGAGGGATACGGTATTGTTTTCATCTCACATAAGCTGGAGGAAGTGATGAGTCTTTCTCACCGGGTCACGGTGCTTCGTAAGGGGAAAAAAGTCGGGACCGTAGAGACCTCTCAAACATCCAAGGAACAGCTCGCCGAAATGATGATCGGCGAAAAATTCGTTTTCTCCATTAATAAACAAAAAAGACAGGCGGGACCGGTGATTTTGGAGGGAGATCGCCTCTTGGTTTTATCAGATCGCGGTCTTCCGGTGGTGAGAGAGGTGACCATTCAAATCAGGGAAAGCGAGATTCTCGGAATTGCCGGGATTTCCGGAAATGGTCAAGAAGAACTGTGTGAGGCATTGGCAGGGCTGCGCAAAGTGGAATCCGGTGATATTAGCATGGGGAAAGAAGACATCACCGGTCATTCTCCTCGATATTTTATCGCCCAGGGGATTTGTTATATTCCTGCGGATCGTAAAGGGACTGGCCTCATTGCCAATTTAACTGTCAACGAAAACTCTATATTGAAACAATACTGGAAGAAACCGATTGCCCAGAAAACCTGGATTGACTGGAAGGCGGTGGCAACATTCGCCCTTCATCTCATCCAAAAATTTAAGGTGATGGCCCCTTCTCTTATCACTCCGGTGAAAAATCTTTCGGGCGGGAATCAGCAGAAACTCATGTTAGGTCGGGAACTCAGCGGTTCCCCACGGGTGGTGATTGCCGTCCACCCCACCTGGGGTTTGGATGTGGCGGCCACAAAGTTTATTCGTGAACAACTCCTGGTGGAACGGGACCGAGGAGTGGGGATTTTATTGGTTTCCGAGGATCTGGAGGAACTTCTTTCCTTGAGTGATCGTTTAGTGGTGATGTGTAAAGGAAAAATAATGGGAAACATTGAAAACCCTTCCGAGATGAGCCCAGAGACCTTAGGACTCATGATGGCTGGCACTCCCTTAGATTGTATTCAGAAAGTCACCGCATGAGCCGAGCCATCCATTTTGAAAAGCGAAATATCCAGAGTGTCTGGTGGGATGTTTCCATTCCATTCGTTTCCATTTTTTTGGCCCTGTTGAGTGGTGCCGCATTTCTTGCTGTTCTCGGGGTATCGCCCATTGACGCCTATACCACCATGTTCCAGGCTTCCTTTGGGGATTCTTACGGAATGAGCGAGACCGTGGTGAAAGCCATTCCTCTCATGATTGCTGGTCTGGCAGTGATGTTTTCCTTCCGGATGTCAATCTGGAACATCGGAGCCGCCGGACAGATTTTTATCGGTGCTTTAGCCACCACCGCTGCCGTGAGATATACATTTGTAGACAATCGTTTTATTATGTTTTGGATCATGTTCGCCTGGGCAGCCGTCGCTGGAGGGCTTTGGGCAGCCATGGCCGGTTACCTTAAAGCGAAATGGAATGTCAATGAAATCATCACGACTTTGATGCTCAACTATATAGCGATTCACGTGGTGGATTATTTTATTTATGGCCCCTGGAAAGATCCCAGCAATCTTGGTTTTCCCATGACCGCTGCTTTTCCTGAGATAGCAAGGCTTCCTTTGCTTGGAACCACCCGGATTCACCTGGGTTTGTTCATTGCGCTTGTTTTTTCATTTCTTTTCTGGTTGATTTTCCGTTACTCCCGGTGGGGGTACGAAAT